>NZ_CP043620.1 GCF_003008555.2 Pukyongiella litopenaei
TGCGGCTCCCGGGATTGGTCGCCCGAGATGGGAAGAGCTCAAAAAGGCCTTGGGTACCTACGACGGTGATCGAGACCAACTGCAAGCGGTAGCTCATGCAGCCAAGTCCGAAAGTTCCGGCTCGGTCGATGAGGTTTCTGAGCGTGCGTTTCTCGCAGTTCTGGCAGCTGCGAAGAGTCCAGAGAAGAAAGCAAACCCGTCTAGAAAGGGCGTGCCTGCTTTGGCGATCCCCGGTGTCGGAGCTGCGACGGTTAAGACCGGCCGCCAAGGCAAGCAGCTTAAGCTCGATCTGACTACGGATGAACCTGATTTTATCAGCTGGTTGGAGGGCAATGCCCCAAAGCTGATTACCGAGCTTCATGAGCGCTGGAAGCGTTCAGGAGACTGAGGAAGAGCAACCAACAAGAAGGAGGCACGATACAGGCAAAAAGAAAAAGGCCCCGAGAAGCTAGCTTCACGAGACCTTTGTAAGGTTTCGCACCGGGATCAGCCCGCTACAAAATCTCAGTTTTCGCACTTCTGAATGTAGCGTTCTGGCCCCTACCCCGCAAGCGCAAAGCGATTCGCGGGCCGTAGAAATTTTGCCTTCGTGAACGTTTTCATGGAGTACACACCGATTTCGCCGTTTATGCGGCCGATCTCGCACGCCCATCTGCGCGTGATCGAGCGACCCGAGGCATCTGTTCCGGGCAGACCCGTCAACAAGTGGGAACTCCTGCGAGAGCTCTCCAAGGCGCAAGCGGCCTTTGGCGTGTCAGAACGTGATTTGACTGTTTTGCAGGGTCTCCTCAGCTTCTTTCCAGACGATGCACTTGGCGGGAACGCCGAGATGGTAGTCTTCCCCTCGAACAAGGCGATCTGTGAGCGCCTGAATGGTATGCCCTGCTCCACTATGCGTCGTCACCTCGCGCGTCTTGTCGAGGCTGGTTTGCTCCAGCGGCGTGATAGCCCCAATGGAAAGCGCTACGTCCGCAAGCACGGCGAAGAGCGCGTCGCCTTTGGCTTCGATCTTTCCCCGCTCTACTGCCAGTCCGAGGAGATAGCACGGGCCGCAGAGGCCGTACGTGAGGCTGAGGAGCGCGTCAGGCGTCTGAGAGAGGTTGTAAGCCTCATGCGGCGTGATCTCGCGGCCCTCGCGGAGTTCGGAGACGAGATGCAGCCAGGCCTAGGCTTCTGGGACCAGCTTCGTGACAAGGCTATCCTCACAGCGCGCGCGCTTCGCCGCAAGCTTTCAATTGAGGACCTCGCGGCATATCGAGCCGATCTTGAAGCTCTCCTTGATCAGGCACGCAACATTATTGATGGTTCTGAAACAGAAGAAATGAACACCAATGATGCTCGATCTGAGCGTCACCATCATAATTCAAATAAAGAATCTATAGAACTTGAACCTGCTTTAGAAAAAAGCGGGGCGGCGGCCGGCGTGCCAGATGTGGACAGGGATGAGCCCGTGGCTGACGTCGATGAACAGGACACAAGACACCTGCCAAAGATCCCGCTGCACCTGGTGATTGCGGCGTGTCCCTCGCTCAAGACCTTTTACCAAGGCGAAATCCGGCATTGGCACCAGCTTTTCGATGCGGCATGCCATGTGCGACCAGCCATGGGGATCAGTGCATCTGCATGGGAAGAAGCGCAGCGGTTCATGGGTCCGGAGCAAGCGTCGATCGTCGTTTCTGCCATGCTGGAACGCTTTGAGGACATCAGATCGCCTGGTGGATACTTGCGAGCTCTGACTGCCAAAGCTGTGGCCGGTGAGTTTTCCTGTGGCCCGATGGTCATGGCATTGATTGGACGACGATCTGCAGCTTAACAGCTGTTAAGGTTGAGAGACTGCGTACTGTTCCGCCACCTCGGGACTGACGACTTAACAGCTGTTAAGGTCCTGTCTCGGGAGTGTCAGAACAGGAGAGGGAAAGGTTTGTTGGTTGGAGGGGTGACGGGAAGTGAGATCGGGAGAGTGGCTTCCGGCGCCCGTCGTGGAGAAAACCTGATGGCGAAATCGGCCCAGAAAGTCACCCTGTCCCCGTCCCGGGACATTCCCTTCGACAAGCTCGTCCTGAGCCAGGCCAACGTCCGGCGCATCAAGGCCGGCATCTCGGTCGAGGAACTGGCCGAAGACATCGCCCGCCGCGGGTTGCTGCAGAGCCTGAGCGTCCGGCCCATTCTGGCGGATGACGGGTCCGAGACCGGCAAGTTCGAAATCCCCGCTGGCGGCCGGCGCTTCCAAGCACTCTCGCTCCTGGTGAAGCAGAAGCGTCTGGCCAAGACGACGCCCATCCCGTGCATCGTACGGGATGCCACTTCCGCGATCCTCGCCGAAGACGACTCGCTCGCTGAGAACATGCAGCGTGCAGCCCTGCATCCGCTCGACCAATTCCGCGCCTTCGTTGTTTTGCGGGAGAAGGGTCAAGGCGATGAAGAGATCGCAGCCGCCTTCTTCGTCACGCCGCAGGTGGTGAAACAGCGCCTGAAACTCGCCGCCGTGGCCCCTGCCCTGCTCGAGTTCTACGCCGAGGACGAGATGACGCTGGAGCAGCTGATGGCCTTCACGGTCAATCCGGATCACGAACGTCAGGTTCAGGTCTGGGAGGCGATCAAGTCTTCGTGGAACAAGGAGCCCTATCAGATCCGGCGGATGCTGACCGAAACCTCGGTGCGCGCCTCCGATCGTCGTGCCGTCTTTGTCGGCGTTGAGGCCTATGAGGCTGCTGGCGGCACCATGTTGCATGACCTCTTCCAAGGCGATGACGGTGGTTGGCTGGAAGACCCTGCCCTTCTCGATCGTCTGGTCAGCGAGAAGCTTCAGGCTGAAGCCGAAGCTATCGCGACCGAAAGTTGGAAATGGATCGAGGTCTCGCTCGACCTGCCCTATGGCTACAGCCACGGTTTGCGGCGGCTGAGCGGAGACCCGGCGCCGATGACGGATGACGAAGGCGCGGCCCATGCCAAGCTGCTTGCCGAATACCGGGCGCTCGAAGAGGAATACGAGGGCCAGGATGAATTCCCCGAAGAGATCGATGCGCGTCTTGGCGCGTTGGAAGTCGCGATGGAGAAGCTCGAGGCTCGGCCGTTGATCTTCGACGATGAGGAGATCGCGCGGGCAGGGGCTTTCGTGACGCTTGACCGCTATGGCGAGCTTGCCGTCTACCGGGGCTTTGTCCGGCCCGAGGATGAGCCTCGGGAAGACGCCGACGTCCACATCGGTGAACACGGGGCAGGCGGGCAGGGCGCTGAGCTTTCAGCGGGGAGTAATGTGGATGGTATCGGTCACGGCACGGTAATTACTTCTGCTGGTCAGGCGCTTGGTGCCAACGTCCCCGACGACGAGGACGACGGAGCCTTGAAGCCCTTGCCTGAGCGGCTGGTCATGGAGTTGACGGCGCACCGGACATTGGCACTGCGGGAAGCTGTCGGGCGTTCTCCCGACGTCGCCCTGACGCTTCTGCTCCTGAAGCTCGTCAACGACACCTTCCGGACATCCAGTTCGGCCGGCAGCTGCCTCGATGCCTCAGTCCGTCACGTCTACATGTCCGCGCAGGCGAGCGATCTGAAGGACAGCGTGGTGGCAAAGCTGGTAGACGAACGTCACGCGGAGTGGGAGGCCGACTTGCCGCTCGGCAACGATGCCGCTCTCTGGGACTACCTGGCTTCCCTTGATCAGGTGAGCCGGCTGTCCCTGCTCGCGCATTGCCTCAGCTTCGGGATCAACGCGCTCCATGAGAAGGTGAACCCCTATGGTGCTGGTATCTCGGCCAGCGGTTTGACCAAGCGGATGACCCAGTCCGACTTGGTCGCACAGGCGGTCGAACTCGACATGGTCGAGGCGGGTTGGGAGCCGACGGCCGATACCTACCTGAACCGCGTGCCCAAGGCACGGATCCTCGAGGCCGTGCGCGAGGCGAAAGGGGAGGTGACGTCGCAGCTCCTCGATCACCTGAAGAAGGGCGAGATGGCGACCGAGGCCGAGCGCCTGTTGAAAGGCAGCGGATGGTTGCCGGAGGTTCTTCGCCGTCACGATCTGGTAGCACTCGATGGTGCGGAAGGGCAGGGGGCACCAGAGCCCGTTTCCGACGCCGAGCAGGCCGAAGATGTCGACCTGCCTGCCTTCCTCACCGCTGACCTGCCGGGTGATGATGCGTCGATGATGGCCGCGGAGTGATCTGCGCCATCCGAGGGCGGGGAAACCCACCCTCAATCACATAAAAGATAACAATATCAATAAGATGAATGCAAAATGATGCATTCAGGATGAGGAATCATGTCTGCAACGACCATTCTCGATACCGCGCCCCTGGGCGCGCTCATTCGCTACACCGATAGCACACCGAAACCGCCCGCCCGGTTCACGAAGAAGCTCGCGGCCTGGGAGCGCTCGAACGGCGTCGGCCGTCTCGTCAAGAAGGAGCCGCCGCGACCCTATCCGACCTGGACGGCGCCGGCGTCGTTCACGCTGCACGAGGGGAACTTCTCTTCGGACGGCGTCATTCTCGTGACGATCATGCGGACTCATTCGGCTGACAGTGCCTTGACCTTCGAGGTCGCTGAGGAACCACAGCCTGGGCAGGTGCGTGTCCTGCTGGATTTCGGCGGTTGCACGGAGCTGCTCCACCTGGCCGAGTCTGTCACGGCTGCGGAACTCTGGATCGCCAGAGAAGGCTACTGTCCACCGTGCACGCATCACCCGACGGGCTTTTTCAGGGTCTTGTCGAAGGGACGGTCCCGAAGACAGGAAACACAGGAGCTTATCATGCAGAACATCGTCATCCTCGCCGGCAACATCGGTCAGACCCCCGAAGTCCGCACCACCCAGAGCGGCACCAAGATCACCAACTTCAGCCTCGCCACCTCGCGCCCCCGCCTCTCGGAAGGCCGTGTGATGCGCGACGAGAACGGCTACCGGGTCATGGACACCGAATGGCACCGCATCACCTGCTTCAACGGTCTCGGCAAGACGGTCGCGGAGCACTGCGAAAAGGGCATGAAGGTCCTCGTCCACGGCCGCATCCACTACACCAAGTGGATCGACAGTATGGGGAACGACCGCTACGGCTGCGAGATCATCGCCGAGAAGGTCGACTTCCTGAGCCGCCCGAAGTCGGCCGAGAACGAAAACCCCGAGCTGGTCGACCGCGACGATGAGATCCCGTTCTGAGGAACGGGGTCTCCCCCTCGGGCCCGGCGGGTTAAACCGCCGGGCTAAAAGTCTCTTCGGGTCACTGGAAAAGGCACCCACGCTTGCCTTCCGGTGCTGAGCGCCTTGAATGCGCCTAATTGTTCAACGTGCGCACGAGCTAGATTTCGTCTTTGGTTCTGGTCGCGCCGTGACTGCGATACGCGTCGAGCATCAAACGCGTATATTCGGCCGTGCTCTGGGTCACGGTGCCCAAACCGGGCCATGCGAACAACGGATCCGACCAAGTAACTTCCAACTCAATCTCGATTCCAAGCAGTGCGGCCACTTCGATCGCAGCAGTCAGCTCCTTGTCCTCGGGCCAGTAGTGATCCTCGAAGGAAACAACCACGTCGAGATCGTCATCAACCCAGATTTCGGCCAGACTCGCTCCCATGCGCTCGCTGGCATTGGTCGCATCCTCGAACAGGGCAGCCCGGATCAAATGGGTCACCTGATCACTGTCGAGGTCAAGCCTTGGCCGCGGATCTATAATTGACACGATGGGTTCAATCTCTTGCCTTTCGGCGCGGGATTGGACTGGCACCGGTTTTTCATCGTTCGGTCCCAGCCAGAAGGCTTCTGGAAAAATGTTGATTGGTGATGCGCCGCAGCAGGGGCAGTGCCATTGGTTTCCAGCGATCTGTGGACCGGTGATCTCTGCGTTGCAGTGAAGGCAGTACCAGAGGTTTGATTCCTCTATCTCCAAGAACGGGTGGCGGACCTTTCCCTCTGCATCCGGTTTCGTGGCGCGCCGCGGCCAATCTGCAAATCGTCGCGCCTTGACGCTCTTCATCAACTCCTTGGCAATTCCGATTGCCTCTGCAAGCAGCACTCGATCGTTCATCGGGCTGTTCTGGGCGTGCTCGATGTCGACCTCAACTCGAGGGGCAGCCGAAGGGTTTTCTGGCAGCACTATGCGCCAGCTGTCACCTTCCATACGAACGTCGCCAAGCATCGTGCTCAACTCGTATGGATGCCCTCGTACTTCGCCTCGAGTGATGGCGTCGAGCCCCCCGAAGATATGGTCAAAGGTCGTACCCTCGTAGGACGTGATCCGTTGCACGAAGGCCTTTATCGCGGCGACTTGTGCTTCGGATGGGGCCCACTCTCCTTTTGCGCTGACCGTCAATGCGTTCCAATGAGGAAAGCCCAATCGAGCAGCAACAAAGTCGAGCGCCACGTGCTGCGGCTGCCCCGTCGCTCTAGCGTATCGCTTTGCCAGAAGTTT
Organism: Pukyongiella litopenaei; assembly: GCF_003008555.2. NCBI lineage: Bacteria > Pseudomonadati > Pseudomonadota > Alphaproteobacteria > Rhodobacterales > Paracoccaceae > Pukyongiella > Pukyongiella litopenaei. The sequence continues at coordinate 6,405 of NZ_CP043620.1, forward strand.
CAATGTCTTAAGTTGATCGTTCTCTGTCATGATCCATGTCCAAGCTGGATCCGACTAGGTGCCCGCTGCTAATCAGACCCGCCGATGGCATGAAGTCTGCTGTTCGAAATCAAGATCGCTGCAAAGCTTCGCGTGGCGGGCACACCGGCCTGCGAGAAAGGCCTTGTTTAACCTCTGCCATTTTTGAACGCAGGTCAACACCAGCGAGTTGCGGGCGTGCGGCGCCTCAGACTTAGCGCCGTCTGCCCGAGAGAGTTCGAGGTTGGCTGGTTTCCCGGTGACGGGTTGATGGCTGGGAGAGTGGCTCCCGGCGCCTGTCGCGGAGGAATGCCGATGGGCGTTGTGGAAGTTCTGGATTCGGTACAGCCGACGCGGGCTGGTGGCTGGAAAGTGGATGTAAGTCGGGGCGAGCGGAATGGGCGGGTGTCGTCCGAATGGTTCAACCGGCCGGATGACGAGCGGTACCTGTCGCTCGACGATCTCTGGGCGAATGTGAAAGGACGCTCCGAGCGCAGCCGCAGCCGTGTGGTGCAGACCGCCGACATCCGCGTCGAGGCCGCGCGCGACAGCGCCGAGCGATTGCACTTGGTCCTACCGAAAGCGCAGGAGCCAGTTGCACCGACGCATTGGGCGTTCGGTCAACTGGCCAGCATTGTCGGCGCTCCGGCCTCCTACCTGCGGCAGCTGCCCGCGCCGTTGGCGGGGATCAACCTGCAATACGGTTTGACCAACCACCGCGCCGAGCAGGTGAAGACTTTTGAGACCGAGGATGGCCGCACGGAACTGCGCGCCGTGACCGGCCCAGACTACGGCCGCATCCATGACTTCGAGCTTGTCGAGGCGGTGCAGCGCATCGCGGGCAATGGCACGGGCGATACGCGCTGGAAGGTGCCGGGTGTGCTGGATTGGTCGACCGGGGTCTACAACCCCGATGTCGAAATCAGCCGCGACACGACTACGCTCTACGCCTCGGACCGCGATGTCTTCTTGTTCCTGGTCGACGATCGCAATCCGATTGAAGCGGGCAAGCTGGCGGACGGCTCGCCCGACCTCTACTTCCGGGGATTCTACTGCTGGAACTCCGAGGTGGGGGCAAAGACCCTCGGCATGGCGAGCTTCTACTTGCGGGCGGTGTGCCAGAACCGGAACCTGTGGGGCGTCGAGGATTTCCAGGAGATCAAGATCCGCCACTCGAAATACGCCGCGTTGCGCTTCGCACATGAGGCCGCGCCCGCGTTGACGCGGTTTGCCAATTCCTCGCCGCAGGGGTTCGTGAACGGGATCCGGGCAGCTCGACAGCAGGTCGTGGCGCGGAGCGATGAGGACCGTGCCGATTTCCTGCGTAAACGCGGTTTCTCGAAAGCCGAATCCGGCAAGATCATCGAGAAGGTGCTGATGGAGGAAGGCCGCCCGCCCGAAAGCATCTTCGACTTCGTCCAAGGCATCACGCGACTTGCGCGCGACAAAACCCAGCAGGATGCCCGCCTCGACATGGAAGGGCGCGCCAAGAAGCTCCTCGACCGGGTCGGTTGAGGCGAACTTCGATAGAGCGACCGCCTACAAGCCTGGCGGTCGTTTCACCTCACTTATCACATGCACGCCGCTGGCCTTGCCCGATAGGGCAGGCGCCTTCGGGATTCGTGCAATACAGCGAGACCCCCATGACCCCCCAGGAAGAAACCGTCATCCTCGAGGCCCGTGAAATCCTCGGCCGCTATCTCAGCCGAAACCCCGTCATCGATAGCTGGCAGGCGCTTCTTGACTATTGCGCGCTGACGGTGCGCGGGCCGATCGAGCGGTTCCACGTGCTCTATCTCGACCGCAAGAACCGGATCATCTCCGATGAACTCCTCTCGACCGGCACAGTCGACCATGTTCCAGTCTATCCACGCGAGGTGATCAAGCGGGCGCTGATGTTGAACGCCAGCGCCCTGATCCTGATTCACAACCACCCGTCGGGCGATCCGACGCCTTCGGAGGCCGACCTCAGCATGACCAAAGAGATCCAGAAGGGGTGTCGCTATCTCGGCCTCACGCTGCACGACCACATCATCGTCGGCGCCGGGACGGAACTGAGCCTGGGGGCCCTGGCCAAGCTCTGACGCGCCATTCGGATCTGCAGCCGTCGCCCCTTGGAGGACGAGGGCGGCGGTTCGGTCTTTGACGGTTTGAAGCGGGGAGAGAGGCTCTCCGCACCGTCGGAGATATGCCCATGTTCGACCTTCCTCTCCAAACTCAGCCGGAAACACAGAAGACAGGTTTGCCGCCGAGCTTCCTGACCGTTCTTGCAGATCAAGACTTGCCGTTTGCGCTCACGACGGCTTGCCACGCGTCGGCGGCTCTGATGTCCGGGCAGGCACACCCCAAGGCACTGGAGCGGTTTGCCACGCTGGCCGAAGCCATGGATGGGGCAATCGTTCATGCCGAAAATGTCACCCCTGAAGACGCGCCGCGCATCCTGGCGATCCTCGATCGAGAGGGCCGCCTCGTTCTGGCCGGGGCTGTCCATGGTGGCGGGGTCGCATGGTGCCACCCGGTCTCGGATGCCGCCGAAGCCCGCGCCGTCGTGTCCGAGGCCAGCCAGGCCCGCGGGCAGGCGATGCGGGCGACCGAGTGGCATGAACATGGCCTTGCGCGACGGCTGCGGCACCACGCCGACGTTCTCGATGCCCGTCTTGTCGATCCACTCTGGCGTGTCTTCGCGTCTCGCGCCCTGCAGATCGCGGCGTGACGCCCGAGAGTCAGAGAAGGGCAGGGGAGGATGTGAGCCTAGGAGGACGAGAGAGCCTCGGGGTTCAGATCCTTTCCCTCATTTCGGAGTTTCCAATGTCCAAGATCGAACCCACCCTGGCCGCGCCGATGGCGCCGTCCAGGATTGATTTCGCAGCCGTGCTGGCTCGGCAGTCCGAGCGTGACGCGCGGATCGCAGCTTTGCGTCCGGCCAACAAGGAGCGCCTCTTCGATGGCCTGACTGCCGCGGGCATCACCCATGTGACCGTGAGCTTTGACGGCTATGGCGATAGCGGCCAGGTTGAAAGCATCGAAGCCTACGCTGGCGACGCCGAAGTCACTTTCCCCAAGACCCAGATCGCCTATGCCGCATTGACCTGGGACGACCCGGAGGTCGAGATGCGGGCGCTTTCGCTCGAAGATGTCGTGGAGCAACTGGCGTACGACTTGCTGTCTGACACCCACGGCGGTTGGGAAAACAACGACGGGGCCTACGGTGAGTTCTGTTTCGACGCGAGCGCTCGCTCCATCCACCTCGAGTTCAACGAGCGCTTCACCTCGTCCGAACTCTATACCCACGATTTCTGAGGGGGCGGCGATGGCACATCCGTATCACCACGCCCTGTCATCGGTGAAGAAATGGGGCGGTACGGTCGAGGATTACCTCGCCGTCCATTCCTGGTTCGACCAGAGCAAGGAGATCACAGCCGACTTTCGGCACCGGGCGCTGCGCCACCATGCCGAGGGCATCTTCATGGCCGAGACAATCTTTGGTCCGACGCTTACGCTCTCGACCGGACGCATCATCCCGACCCGGTGGGTCGGCGAGCAGCATGTTAAGGAGGACCTCGGCTTCATCCCGAGCTTCGCCGATTGGGTGAAGGCCATTCGGCCCGAGCCTTGGATGGGTCGGACCGAACGGATCGAGGCACAGGTCGATCCGCATCTCGCTTCGCCCGTGGTCGAGGTCATGTGACATGACCGATCCCACCTATCTAAGTCTTGGTTTGCCGCCGACCGCTTCGCGACTGGCAGTGGTTCGCGCGGCGGTCCGGGCGCTACACCCCGACACGCGCGCTGTTTGCAGTCTCCGGCTCGCGCGCAAGCGCTTCTACTGGCAGATGCTCTGCGCTCATGCCGCACGACAGGCGGCGGGCGACACGCCGACCGGCTGATCGTTCCCAACTACCCCTTCATCCCAACCGAGTGCCCGGCCTCTCGGCCGGGCCTTACCCATTCAGGAGGTCCCCATGGCGGATTACTTCACCCATTTCTCGTGCCTGCTCGACGTAGGCAGCCCCGACAAGGCGGCTCGCGCGCTCGCCCTGTTCCAGGAAATCCGAGCTGCGGATCAGGACGCCGACGATCCGGAAATCGCGGGCTTCGATCTCGTGCTCCAGGATGCCCCCGAGGGCTGCACCCTCTGGATCCATGACGATGACCACGGCGATGTCGAGGCGGTCATCCGCTTCGTGCTGCGCCTTGCCGAAGATCTCGACCTTACCGGCCTCTGGGGCTTCCAGTACGCCCTGACCTGCTCCCGGCCCCGCCTCGACGCCTTTGGTGGCGGCGCGCATGTTATCGATCTCGGCGCACGCAAATCCGTCGGTTGGACCAGCAGCCAGGAATGGCTGGCCGCCGCGCTGAACGGGGAGGACGTCGATGCCTGAGGTCATCTGCACCACCGTCTACCAGTTCCCCGAACTCTCGGATGCGGCCAAGGAAAAGGCGCGCAGCTGGTATCGCGAGCTCGGCCCTCACGACGATTGGTGGGACGCGGTCTATGACGATTTCGAGCGGGTCTGCGAAATCCTCGGCATCTGCCTGAAGACCACCGCCGTCCGCCTGATGGGTGGCGGGGCGCGGGCCAAGCCTTGCATCTGGTTTTCCGGTTTCTGGAGCCAGGGCGACGGCGCCTGCTTCGAGGGCTACTGGTCCCACGCCAAGGGCGCGGCCACGCGCATCCGGGACTACGCCCCGACCGACACGACGCTGCATGGCATCGCCGACCGTCTGCAGGCCATCCAGCGGCGAAACTTCTACCAACTCGCCGCCGAGGCCAGCCACCGTGGCCGCTACTACCATGAATACACCATGTCGATCGACGTCACGCGGGACAGCCCGAGGTGGCAGCCGCCGACCGAGGACGCCGAGGAGCTCGTGACCGAGGCGCTGCGCGATCTGGCCCGCTGGCTCTACCGCCAGCTTGAAGCCGAATACGACCACCTTACCTCGGACGAGGCCATCGAGGAGGGGATCATCGTCAACGAGTATACGTTCACGGAAGGAGGGCGGCGGTTCGGGTAACAGTGATCAACGCGCAAGGTTCATTTGATCTTTACAGTAAGTCCATATGGACTATATTGAAGCCAATGGAGGACGCCATGTACGTTGCAGAGAAAATCCGGGAACCCGCACAGATCAACGCCGTCGCGTTGAAAGCTTATGCACGCGTGGCCGATGCTTGGGGTCTCAGTCTCAAGGAAGCGGCTGGCCTTGCCGACATGTCAGAGAGCACGTGGAAGCGCGCCAAGAAGCCGGATTTCGCCGGAGAGCTCACCAAGGACCAACTGCTGCGGCTCAGCGCTGTAATTGGCATCTTCAAGTCGCTTGAACTCTACTTTTCGGAGCCTCTGGCAAAAAGCTGGTTCACCCGACCGAACAAGGGGCCGCTCTTTGGTGGAAGCCGACCAGTCGACACCGCCATCGACGGGGGTTTGCCGCAGATCCTCGCGGTTCGGACCTATCTTGATGCGTTGCGTGGTGGGGCATGAAGCAGACCGAGATTTCCGATCGCGGTCTCGTTCGTCTCCTGCCCGCCACCTACCACAAGCCACCATCGCTGCGCGGTCTCGTCGATACCGATGACGAGATGGAGATCTTGGCAGAGATCGAGGGCCTGACCAGTGGACGTCTACAGGCCGAACGCGGGCGCAACCCGCATCTGGACCCGCGCGAACTCGCTTGGCAACGCCGCAGCCGCGATCTGCGCATCTATGGGGACAGTCACGTCAACGCAGCCTTCACTTACACCCGCGCCGGCGGAAACCGCTTCAACGCCGAGGAGCGCGGCGCGTGGTACTGCGCATGGGATGTGATGGTTTCTGTCAGCGAAGTGGCTTGGCACCGTACACGCGAACTCGGCTTTACCGGCAGCTTCCACGATAGCGCCCGCTATGTGGAATTGCTGGCCGACTTCATCGGCGTCTTCGACGACATGACCGATGAGGCAGGTCATCCGGCGCTGCATCCGGATCCGGCTGTCGGGTATCCCGAGGGCCAAAGCCTGGCACAGCATCTGCGTCGGGGCGGATCCAAGGGCCTGATTTACCCTTCGGTCCGGGCTCCTGCACCGGGCGGGAATTGCTTGGTCTGCTTCGAGCCCCACGCAATTCAGAACGTTCGTCCAGGCGCGTCTTGGGATCTTGTGTGGGATGGGACTCCGCACTACTCGATTGCGGCCGTCGGCTGATCCAAAAAACCGTACTTGGCCTGGAGGCCTACAAAGATGGCAACGCCTGATATCGAAAGCCCAGACCGCACCGATCTCAAGCAGATCGACCATGAGCACTTCTTTGAAGCGATAGACTCGCCGCCTTTGCCGACCGAAGCCCTGCGCTCTGCCTTTCATCGGGCGAAAACGCGGTCATTTCAGCGAAACACAGGGCTTGGAAGCGCCGACTGAGTTCACCCGCCTTCGGCGCCTCCCATCGGCGCGATGAGGACGGCCAACGCAAAGCTCCCCTCACGACGGTGCTGGGCGTGGCTCAGCCCAAGAGCTTCAACAAGGCGTCGCGATGCGCGGCATGTTTTTCGGGGTTGTCGCGCTTCAGTTTGTTCAGGTTGAGGAGTTTCCACTTCACGGCCGGTAGGTCAGCGGCTTGCGAGCGGTCGATCGCCGCAAAGTCAGGCTCGCCGTCCTGAAGCGTCAGGAGGAACTGCCTCGCCTTGTCATCGAGCCTCGATTGCAGATCGGCGACCAACTTCAGGCGCGTCGCCAGAAGCGTATCGAGAGGGACGGGTGCTCTGGTCATGCCCTCGAATTCCCGCGCGTAGGGTTGCTCGAGATCGATCAGGTTCGGATCGAGCAGCTCATGCGCCGGGCGCGGCGAACTGGCGACATAGATCAGGAAGGTCTGGAAGAGGTCCTGCGTCAGGCCTTCGTTTTCGTAGAGGAGCGTGACGTCGTAGAGATCCCGTGGATGCTGCCTGTCGAGGGCAGCGTGCAGTTTGCCAGCGAACAGGTCCTCGAACGAGACGATCTGCATTTCGGCATAGCCATAGGCATCTTCCACGGCTGCAGAGACGGTCCGGATCTCCGGGTCGTGGACGACGCCACGGGTCACAGGCGAGGTTTCGATCTTGATCTCGGCATTCCCAAAGCGTGCCAGCAGCCGCGTGGCCCCGCCGCCGCCCCCTTGGATGCGCTGAGATTTCGCGCCGCGAATGCCGGTCTCGATGGCGGCCGCGATGCGATCCATCGCGGCATTGATCTCGTCCAGGCTCTCGGCGCGGTCCTTGATCGGAAGATAGGTCAGGTCGATGTCGACCGACAACTGTGGCAGATCTCGGTAAAATAGGTTAATGGCCGTCCCGCCCTTGAGCGCGAAGACGTTCTCGTCCGCGACATGTGGCAGAATGCGCACCAGCAGTGCAACCTGGGCTTCATAGGTCTCACGCGCCACTGCCGGCCTCCGGTTTCACGAAATCTTCCGGCACCATGATCCGATAGCGCGGGTGGATTTTGCCACCTCGGACTAGGGCTCGGTCACCGCTTCCGAGATCGAAGGCCTGCGGGTCGATCCGTTTGCGCCAGGGATGATCGTGGCGGTCGGCGAAGACGAAGAACAGACGCTTTACCTTGATCTTCTGGCACGCTTGCAGGAGGTCGGAAATCAGCCTTGGGCGCAGGGTTGTCAGGCTCTCGAAGACCATGTCGAGCGTGTGGAAACTCTCATGGTGGGGCAACTCGTCCATGGCTTCCAGGATTGCGCGCTCCGGCGTCGACATTGTCAGACCCCAGTCCCATGGCTGGCCTGTCGTTTTGCCCTCGATCACACCCAGCTTCTGATCGGTGAACAAGGAACGGGGGCGGATATTGATCGGGGCATCCGTCGGCAGTTTGATCAGCCAGTTCGGGACCTTGTCCCCGTAGACCCAGACTGGAGCGCTTTCCCCCAGGCGGAGGTAATGGGCATGTCCTTGTTCACCGAGTGCCGTCGTGCTCCCGACATGCAAATCATGACCCATGATATGTTGCATCGAAAGGATGCAGGTCTTCCAGTCGATGCTGTTGGACGCCTGCATATTCGGGACTGGCCGGCGGAAGACACCGCGTGCGATGCGCTCCAGCCAGCCGCGTTTCACATAGTCACGGAAGCTCTCATAGGCGATGCCTTGCGAGACGAGCCATGCCGCATCGACCAGATACCCGGCGGGTACGGCATCGAGCACTTTCTTCAGATTCTGTGACCTTGCGGTGTCCATGATGCCTAAAGTGACAGATTTTCAAAGAGACATCTACAGGTTTCTTTGATGAGAATGCTTTTCCAGCGTTATGGACGCTTCTATCTCACCATTTCCAAAGAACTGAGGGACTAGCCCCAAGGGGTGTGAGATCTGAAGACGCTGGGTTGAGAGACGGCTACGACTTGCGGTGGTTACCGAAGGTCGCAGCGGTGCACCTCCCGGCGTGCCGCCGGAACCAGACCTTGGTCCTTCGGACAGGAGCTTGACCGAGGCTGATGTCCCGAAGGTCCAGTCTGCCAACCTACAGCTTGGCAGCTGCGCTCGGTTTGCCAAACCGCGGTATGGCAGAATCTCCGGCAGGTCGGAGCCAGCCGGTGCCGTTCTCACCTGTTCCCGTCGATCCACTTCGACATGAGCCGCTTGTCGCGGAAGCATTCGTCCGGAACGGCGCGCCTTTTGATCCGGGCGAGTTTCTCAGCGAAGGCCACCTGCTTGGACGTGGGCAGCCGGTCCATGTCCGATACCGGTTTCAGCTGGGCCTGAGCCTCGATCCAGGCGCTCAAAGATCGCCGGTCTTGCTGAACCTCCCAGGGCAGGAGCGTCCGGTTGCGCAGGGCGAGCGACCGCGCATAGGCAATCTGCTTGGGCGTTGCGGGCAGGGCGTGCTTGGTGCTTTCCATGGTGGAACCCCCTTTCTGACTTGGCTCTGAGCATAGAACATAACAAGAACAAAATCAAGCCAAGCGTCGGGAACACCTTGGTGCGAAAGGGAGAGAGGGGCCGGGAAAGATCAGGTCCGAGGCTGCCCGAGAGAGGGTGTCCGGGCCTGATCCTGTCCTTCATTCCGGAGTTTCCCGATGACCCACCTTGCCCCCGTTGCGCAGGCGTCCTTGCCTGCGCCCATTGTCCCGTTGGCAGCAAATCCCGCCCCTGCGATCGTTGCTGTTGCCGAAGCGCTGCAGCCCGATCTGGCGCAAGGGCTTCAGATCGACGCGCTGCGCCTGCGCCGCGAGATGGAACATGCCTTTGGCGGTTCCGATGCGACCGGTGCTTGGGACTGGAAGCTCGCCTATGAGGCCGGCGAGGTGGCGCTGGTTCTGTTCTTGCGGAAATTCGGCCGCGCCCTTCTCGCCCGGGCGGGCTCGCCTGCGGCGCTCTTGCCGATCCTCGCCAAGGTGGCAGGCCTCTTGCCCACGCACACCCGGCGGTCGGAAGAGATGGAGCGCTTTCAGCAATTCTCGACGCCGCTGCCCATGGGGCTCGCGGCTGTGGCGGCAGCACAGATCACGGCCCGTGATCTTGTCCTAGAGCCGTCTGCCGGGACCGGGCTTCTGGCGATCCTCGCCGAGATCGCCGGCGGCACTCTGGCTCTGAACGAGTTGGCGGACACTCGCGCCGATCTTCTGCGCCTGCTGTTCCCGGCCCGACCGGTCAACCGGTTCGATGCCGCGCAGATCGATGATCATCTCGACGCCTGCTCAAGCCCGAGCGTCATCCTGATGAACCCGCCCTTCTCGGCCCAAGCCAATGTCGATGGTCGGTCGACCGAGGCGACGGCCCGGCATCTGCGCTCGGCCCTCGCGCGTCTGGCCCCCGGCGGACGGCTCGTCGCCATCACCGGAGCCGGTTTCGCGCCGGATGCGTCGGCCTGGGCCGAGACATTCGGCCGTCTGACCGAGACGGCCCATTTCGTCTTCACCGGCGCGGTGTCGGGAGCAGCTTTCGCCAAGCACGGCACCAGCTTTGAGACGCGGATTTCTGTCTTCGACAAATGCCGTGGCGGCGAGCCGGGCGGCACCACCGCAGACCTGCGCCAACCCATGTCTAGGGACGTGGCGCATCTGATGTCCCGGGTCACTGCAGAGGTTCCCCCGCGCCTCGAACTAGAACAGGCCGCAAATGCGGGTCTGGGCCACTCTTCCCTCTTCCCGGGAAATTCTCACCTCACCACCCGCAAACCCGTCAGCCGATCCCGTGCGACGTCTGCGACTCTACCGGCGAAATCAGACACACCGATCGAGGCCGAGGAACTAAACTACGCAACTCGCGATGCCGCCGAGGACGAAGATGCCGCACGGCTGTCCGACGCGATCTACGAGACCTTCCGTCTGCAGGCGATCGACATCCCAGACGCCGCATCGCACCCGACCAAGCTTGTGCAATCGGCGGCCATGGCCTCTGTCGCACCTCCGAAACCCAGCTATCGCCCCAAGCTTCCGGCGACCATCCTGCGCGACGGCCTGCTGTCCGACGCGCAGCTTGAGACCGTCATCTACGCGGGGGAGGCGCATGGCGCGCATCTCGCCGGATCGTGGACCGTGGATGAAACCGGCGATATGGTCTCGGCCGCTCCCGAGGATGCCGCTGACGCAGTCCGTTTCCGGCGGGGCTTTTTCCTCGGCGATGGTACGGGGGCAGGCAAGGGCCGTCAGTCGGCCGGGATCTTGCTCGACAACTGGGCCCGAGGAAGACGCAAGGCGCTGTGGATATCAAAGAGCGACAAGCTGCTGGAAGATGCACAGCGCGACTGGTCGGCGCTCGGGCAGGAGCGCCTGCTGGTGACGCCGCTGTCGCGTTTCGCGCAGGGCCGTGACATCCCTCTGACCGAGGGTATCCTCTTCACCACCTATGCGACGCTGCGCTCGGAAGAACGGGGTGCCAAGAAATCCCGCGTCGACCAGATCGTCGACTGGCTCGGGGCGGATTTCGACGGGGTGATCCTCTTCGACGAAAGCCATGCCATGGCGAATGCTGCCGGCGGCAAAGGCGAGCGGGGCGATACCATGGCCTCGCAGCAGGGCAGGGCGGGCCTGCGCCTGCAGCACAAACTGCCCAATGCCCGCGTGGTCTATGTCTCGGCCACGGGCGCAACGACGGTCCACAACCTCGCCTATGCTCAGCGGCTCGGGCTCTGGGGTGGTGAAGACTTCCCCTTCGCGACGCGGGCGGAATTCGTGCAAGCCATCGAAGCTGGCGGCGTCGCCGCGATGGAGGTCCTCGCCCGCGACCTGCGGTCCCTCGGCCTCTACACGGCGCGCTCGCTGTCCTATGACGGTGTCGAATACGAGATGCTGGAGCATGCGCTCAGCCCCGAGCAGCGCGGCATTTATGATGCCTATGCCGGGGCCTTCGCCATCATCCACAACAACCTGACCGCGGCGCTGGAGGCGGCGAACATTTCCGGCGCGGCCGACGGGCCGAGCGGGTCGGGCACACTGAACCGTCAGGCGAAATCCGCCGCGCGGTCCGCCTTCGAGTCCGCCAAGCAGCGATTCTTCGGCCATTTGCTCACCTCGATGAAGACCCCCACGCTAATCGCATCCATCGATGCAGATCTGGCTGCGGGTCACGCGGCAGTCATCCAGATCGTCTCGACGGGTGAGGCGCTGATGGAACGCCGCCTGTCGGAGATCCCAACCGACGAATGGAATGATATCCGTTGTGACATCACACCCAGGGAAAACATCTTATCCCGAGCTCGGGATAAGACATAATATGCCGCGTCAGCGTTATGCTGAGTTCTGGGTTTCAAGCTGTTGTTCTGGCGTTTCATTTTCGGGTTCCCGCTTTGGATAATAATGATGCCTCTGCTCTCAACTGCAGAAGGACATCCCCATGAACTCCCCCTCGAACTCTCCGGTCGGCGGCCGCGCCGAAGCCGAGGACCACACCCTCGTCCGCGCCTATTTCGCGGACAATCCCCGGCTTTCGGCAGGCGCGCTGAGCGCCGCCCGGCATTTTCTGAAGTGGGCCCGCGCCCGAGAGATTTCCATCAGGGACCTCGACGCATCAGTTCTGGATCGGTTCCTGCGTCATCGCTGCCGCTGCGGCCGCTACAGCCCTGCGCAACTGCGCAAACCTGTCTATGCCACAGATACCCGCAGATTCCTGAGCTATCTCGAAGGCACCGGAGCGGTCACGATTGCCGATGATGTCGCGCGGCTCGGGCAATATCTGGAGGCTTATGCCGGAAAGCTCAGCGCCGCCGGATACAGCAAGGTAACGTATTCGATGCGGCTGAGTCAGGCGCGCCATTTCGCGGAATGGGCGCTGCAGATGCGTGTTTCGGTCCACAATATCGACGATGCCCTCATGGATCAATTCGCGCATCATGATTGCCGTTGCGGGATCAGGACCAAGCGCGGCAAACGGGTCGCGGGTTCCGGTCCAAGAGATCGCCGTCGTGGCGCTCGTGCTTTCATCCAGTTTTTGCGGGATGAGGGCCTGATCCCGGCTGAAGTGCTCGAATGCTTCGTCCCCTGTGACCCGCGCCTGACCGCGTTTTCAGAATGGCTGCGACGCGAACGCGGGGTGACGTCCGAGACGGTTCGGCGTTACTTGAACGAAGCCGGCCGTTGGCTGGATCGACTTGGCAAAACCCCGAAGGATTACAACGCGGCGTCCATCCGGTCGATCGTCTTGGATCAGGGCGAAGAGCGCTCGCGATCATCTGTGCGCATGACGGTTACCGTGCTGCGCAGCTTCCTGCGCTTTACGATCACCAAAGGCCAATGCGCCCCATCTCTCGTCCATGCGGTGCCACCCGCAGTTCGGCGCAGGCTTTCGACGGTCCCGCGTACGATCCCCATGGTGAAGATTGAAGAGATCATTGCCTCCTGTCGCACCGATACATCGGTCGAGATACGGGACCGCGCCATTCTCCTCCTCCTCGCCCGGCTGGCCCTGCGCGCGGGGGATATCTGGCAGTTGCGTCTGTCCGATATCGACTGGCGCGCGAGCCGGTTGCGATTGCACGGCAAGGGCAGACGCGGCGTGATGATGCCCCTGCCGCAGGATGCAGGCGATGCGCTGCTGGCCTATATCGAGGATGCGCGTCCGGTGGTCGCCACGGACAGGGTGTTTCTGCGAACCCAGGCCCCTTTTACCCCGCTGCGATCCGCCGCCGAGATCGCCGGGATCGTTTCCCGTGTCCTGAGCCGGGGCGGCTTTACCGGTTTGCCGACCGGTTCGCATGTCTTTCGCCATTCGCTGGCATCCGCATGGTTGCGCGGCGGCGCGGATCTTGACCAGATCGGTGTCGCGCTGCGCCACAGTTCGCGCGATACCACCGCGATCTATGCCAAGGTCGATGTCGGGATGCTGACGGACGTGGCGCAACCATGGCCGGGGTGCGCGTCATGATACATCACCACGTTGATCGCTTCGTCCAATTCAATCGCGCTCTTGGTATGAAGTTCGCCGCGCAGGAGAGATCCTTGCGCGCCTTCGCGGATTTTGCTGCGGAACGATCCATCACGCATCTGACGGCAGCGTTGATCCTGGAATGGGCCGGCGGCGCCGCGACGCCTTATGCCGCGCAGGAGCGGTTTGACCGAGCCCGTGCGCTGGCGGTGTTCCTGCATGCTGAAGATATGCGGCACGAGATTCCGGCGATGGGCTTGCTTGGCCGTTCACGACGACGGCGACCTGCACCGCATATTCTGACGCAGGACCAGATCAGACGTATCATGCAGGAAGCGCTTCTGGTACCCGGCCTGACGCCGATCAGCCCGCTGACCTACCACAACCTGTTTGGGCTGCTCGCGTCGACGGGTTTGCGGATTTCGGAGGCATTGTCCCTGCAGCGCGGCGATCTGACGGAAGACGGCCTCATGATCCGCAAGGGCAAGTTCGGCAAAACCCGTCTCGTTCCCATTCATGCCTCGACCCGCGCCGCGCTGGATCGGTATCTTGAAGCCCGCAACAGCCTACGCAAAGTAGGCGATGCGCTTTTCGTTCTGGGCCATGGCCGCCCCCCGACGGCGACGAGGGTCCACGTGGTTTTCGTGCGGATCGTGCGCAAGCTCGGCTATCGCAACCCAACGGGTCCCGGTCCCCGGGTGCACGATCTGCGCCATACCTTCGCCGTGCGATCGCTGGAGGCCTGCGGGAACAACCCGCAGGCGGTGTTGCGGCACATGAAGGCCTTGAGCACCTATCTCGGCCATGTGGATATTGCCAACACCTACTGGTACCTTGAGGCCACGCCGGTTCTGTTGCAGATGATTGCGTCGACCGCCGAGGAGACCTGGATCGGAGGTGCGACATGACCCCGCTTGCTCCCGACCTTTCCGCCTTTCTGCAAACCCATCTTCCCGATGAATGCGGGGCAAGCCGGCATACCATCGCGGCCTATGCCCGTGCTTTCGCCCTCTTGCTGCGGTTTGTCGCCGGGCGGCTCAAGCGAACTCCATCGGAACTTTTCATCGAAGATATTGATGTGCAGATGGTCAGGGCGTTCCTCGAACATATCGAAGAGGGACGCACCAATTCCATCCGGTCCCGCAACGCGCGACTGGCAGCGATCAAATCGTTTTTTCGTTTCATTGAGCATCGCCATCCGGCCTGCCTTGAGCAGGCAATGATGATCCGCGCCATGCCGACCAAGCGGACAGACGCCAAGCTGATCGATTATCTGACCAAGGAAGAAGTCCGCGCCCTGCTTGCCGCGCCGAACCGCCACACGCGGGGCGGATTGCGGGATCGGGCCATGTTGCATCTGGCCTATGCGGCGGGGTTGAGGGCGTCCGAACTGCTCGCGGTGCGGATGGACGATTTTCCCGATGGGTCGTTTTCCAGCCTGCGGATCCTGGGCAAGGGACGGCGGGAGCGTGTGCTGCCGCTCTGGAAGGAGACCCAGGGCGCCATCCGGGCGTGGCTGGCCGTCCGGCCCGGCAATGTAGGCCCGGAGCTGTTTCTGAACCGAGATGGGCGGCAAATGACGCGGGATGGATTTGCATATCGGCTCAGGCAGCATGTGACGGTGGCCGAACGTTCGGCGCCGTCGATTGCCGCAAAGCACGTCACCCCACATGTGCTGCGGCACAGCTGCGCCATGCACACGCTTCAGGCCACCGGCGATATCCGCAAGGTCGCGCTCTGGCTTGGCCATGCCAGCATCCAGACGACCGAGATGTATCTGCGCGCGGATCCAACCGAGAAGCTTGCGCTTCTCGAGGCGCATCACGCACCGCTGATCAAGCCCGGCAAGTTCCGTGAGCCTTCGGACAAGCTGATGCAAATATTGGCCGTCGCCGCGCAGCGTTCCTGAACGACAAGACAAAATTGGCGTCCCGCATTCTGCGGGGCGCTATTCCATCACATAGCCAAGCGCCCGATAGCCCGTCCTTCGTTTGGCAGCCATTCTCGCGAGGACGGGGACCGAACTGTCGACATAGTCAACCACCAACACGTCTTTCTTGTCGTCATGCCGCCGGTGCAACCTGCCGACATATTGCGCCAACGTTCCCTTCCATGCGATCGGCATCGTCAGGAACAGGGTGTCGAGCCGCGCATCATCGAAGCCCTCGCCGATATAGCGCCCTGTCGCGAGGATCAGCCGTTCCTCATCATCGGCAACGCTCAACGCCGTCTGCGCGGCCTTCCGGTCCGTTGCCGACATGCCGCCCCGGAGCACGGCGATATTCCTGGCGAATCTGGAAAACCGCTGCTGGAGATAGTCGAGGTGATCCTTTCGCTCGGTCAGGACAATCGGCGAGCGCTTGGCCTCAAGCGATTTCAGAACGTCGTCGAAGATCAGGTCGTTTCGGGTCTCATCCGCCGCCAGTGCTGCATAAATTGCGGGCATGGACGGGCGCTCGGCCATGGCGAGCGCCTCCGGCAACCGGAATCTCGTGTGACGTTCCCGCGCCCGATGGCGAAGGCCGCTTTCGGCGGCCTGCGATTTTGCGCTCACCTGATGGCGCACCGGGCCGCATTGCATGAAGATGATCGGGTGATGCCCGTCCTTTCGGGCAACGGTTGCCGACAATCCGGTGACATAGCGCGCTTTCGATCTGCGGGCGACGAGTTCGAAGCTTGCAGCGGACAAGTGATGGCATTCATCAACGACAAGATGGCCGTAATCGGCAACGATGTCGTCAACTTCACCCTTGCGAACCAGACTCTGGATAAGCGCCACGTCGATCACACCGGTGGGTTTGCGCTTTCCGGCCCCGATGGCGCCGATCAGCTTGGGATCGATCTGCAAAAATGAGCCAAGCCGTTCGACCCATTGATTCAGTAATTCCCGGCGGTGCACCAGAACCAGCGTGTTGCGGGCGCGATGTGCGATCAGCGCGGAGGCCACGACCGTCTTGCCGAAGGCGGTGGTGGCGGCCAGCACGCCGGTATCGTGTTCGACCAATGCGTCAAATGCCTGCGACTGTTGCCGGCGCAGCTCGCCTCGGAAGCGCACAATCTCCGGCAAAGGGGCTCCGTCCTCACGCAAATCGTCCACTTCGACAGTTGCTCCGTGATCGGAGAAAAACCCGGTCACCTCATCAAAGCAGCCACGCGGCAACGCGACGTGCCGGGGATGCAACTCGGCGCAGGACACAATGCGCGGCTTCCCGAATGTAGGCAGCCGCATCGCTTGTGCGCGGTAGAATTCGGGATTCTGGAACGCGGCCAACCGCACCAGTTGGGCAATCATGGCCGATGGAAGGTCGGATCGGTCGATGTAAATTTGATCGGCAACCGTCACCTTGATGGTCTGCGGGATGGGCACTTCCAGTCGACGCGGCGTGCTGCGACGTGACGGAGGCATTTTCCAAGGTTCGTCCGCCTGCTCGTCCTCAACCGGCATGCGGACGCCCAGCACCCGCCCGGAAAGCTCCGCCGCTTCAACGAGGTTGGTCACCGCTGCGGCGGTCATTCGCGGCAAGGAAGACAAATAGGCCCACTGATCATCATATGGCCGCATGTCCGCGTCGACAAAGACGCTGTTGCCCACCTTGCGCGCGGTGTTCTGGAGCGGCAGCGCGATCAGGTTGCCAAACCCGCCAAGCGGCATGATGTCCTGGTTCGGAAACAGCCGGTCATAGGATGCGAAGCCGATTTCCGGCCGCCTTTCCATCGTTTCCGTGATCAGGACGGATCCAAGCTGGCGCGCCAGACGGGCAGAAACCGCTTCAGCAAAGAATATCCAGACATGCCCGCCGTTACCCGACCTCGACCGCTCCAACGCTGCGGGCACGCCCTTCACCCGGCAGGTTTCGAGCAGCGCATTGGCGTCCTCCGACCAGGAAGTCTTGTCAAAATCCGCCGCCAGGAACCAGCAGGTATCTCCGGGCAAGAGCGGATAGACGCCTGCAACAAAATCCCCGCCCCGACCGTCGTCGCCACGCAGGTGCCTTGCAATAACACCTTCATCCGGCGGTATGAACTTCTGATGAGGACACTCGCCGCATTTGACCTTTGGCTTGCCACAGATGCCCTTCACCCATTCGTTGCCGCAAGCCGGCGAATATCCTGAGCGACCGGTCCTCCTGTTTTCCCATCGCACCGGAAACACGTCAGGCCGACCGGCGAACAGGCGACGGAACAGCTCGACCTTTTGGTGCGACGGAGAAGCATTCGTAACCGGGGCGTTCTCGAATGAGGATTGTCTCACTGCCGGCACGTGCTCTGCAGCGAGACGAGCCTCCAGCGCTGCAACGTCGCGCTGAAGCTGCGTTCGTTCGACATCCAGATCGGCCAGACGGGCTCGAACCCGCGCCAACTCCGCCTCAATGTCGCTTCTGTCCGCCACCTGCGATTTCCACCCAGACCTTTCCGCCCCGTCCAGCATAAAGCGCGAAAGCGGCAGGCGTAAGCAGGTCCTCGGCTTCGGCGCGGCCGCCGACCGGAGAGTTCGAGGGGGAGTTCATGGGGATGTCCTTCTGCAGTTGAGAGCAGAGGCATCATTATTATCCAAAGCGGGAACCCGAAAATGAAACGCCAGAACAACAGCTTGAAACCCAGAACTCAGCATAACGCTGACGCGGCATATTACGTTCTGGACTACCTCGCCCATTCTTTCCCGGTCCAGCTCTACGAGCCTTTCACTGACAGCGAGGGCAACCTCTCGTCGTGCCCCGTCACGCGCGACGGCCAACCGGTGGACTGCCGCGAAGCCGTCCGGCGTCGTGACGCGCTGATTGAGAAACTGGCTTCGCTGCCACCGGTGCCGGGTGCACTCGACCAGATCGTCCAGCGCTTCGGCACCGATCTCGTGGCCGAAGTCACAGGGCGCTCGCGGCGCATCGTGCGGAAGGGCGAAGGGCATTCGGCACGGCTCGTGGTGGAGAACCGGGCCGGAGCCGCGAACCTCACGGAGACCCAAGCCTTCATGGATGACGAAAAGCGTATCCTGATCTTCTCGGATGCCGGCGGCACCGGGCGCAGCTATCACGCCGATCTCGGGGCGAAGAACCAGCGCCTGCGGGTCCACTACCTCTTGGAACCCGGCTGGAAGGCAGACGCGGCGATTCAGGGCCTCGGACGCACCAACCGGACCAACCAGGCGCAGCCGCCGCTGTTCCGGCCGGTGGCCACCGATGTCAAAGCGGAGAAGCGGTTCCTGTCGACCATTGCGCGACGTCTCGACACGCTTGGCGCTATAACGCGCGGCCAGCGCCAGACCGGTGGGCAAGGGCTGTTCCGGCCCGAAGACAACCTCGAGTCGCCCTACGCCCGCGACGCCCTGCGCCAGCTTTACCGCCGCATCTATCGCGGCGATCTGGCCGGATGTTCGCTCGGGGCTTTCGAGGATGCGACCGGGCTCAGCCTGACCGATGATAACGGGCTGAAGGATGACCTGCCGCCGATCACGACCTTCCTCAATCGCCTGCTGGCGCTGACGATCGACATGCAGGCCGTGTTGTTCGCGGGTTTCGAGGAGCTGCTCGATCAGCGAATTGAGGGCGCCATCGCCGCCGGGGTCTATGACCTCGGGCTCGAGACGCTGCGCGCCGAAAGCTTCCGCGTCACCGATGCGGGGGTGATCTACACCCATCCCGGGTCCGGCGCAGAAACCCAGCTCCTGACCATCGCAGAAAAGCGGCGTAACACGCCGACCTCCCTCGTGGATGCGCTCGACTGGCTCGATGATCCAAAGGCGCGGTGTCTCATCAACAGCCGTTCGGGCCGGGCTGCCATGCAAGTGCCCGCCACCAGTCACATGCTGGACGATGGGACCATCGAGCCGCGCCTGCGCCTGATCCGCCCGCTTGATGCCAGCACGGTCCCGGCCAAGGTCATGGAGGACACCCACTGGCTCGAGGCCGACCGCGCGGCCTTCACTGCGGCGTGGACTGCGGAACTGGCTGAGGTGCCGGAGTTCTCCGAAGCCACGCTGCACATCGTGGCAGGTCTGCTGCTGCCGATCTGGAAGCAGCTTCCCCAGGATGAAACCCGCGTCTACCGCCTGCAGACCGATGACGGGCAGCGCATCATCGGCCGCCGCGTCTCGCCTGCCTGGGTCGCGACCACGCTGGCCGCCGATGCGCCCAAGCTCTCGGCCGCGCAGGTCCATGCCCTCGTTCTGGAGGGCAAGACCATGGTGTGCCTGTCCGAAGGGATGGAATTGCACCGCTCGCGCGTCATGGGCGCGAACCGGATCGAACTGTCGGGCTTCTCGGAGGCAGCCAAGGATCGGCTCAAGGCCGATGGCTTCTTCTCGGAGATTATTAGTTGGAAGCTTCGGCTGTTTTGCCCGACCGACGCCGATGGCATCGCGATACTGGATCGTCTGCTTGCACGTTGGCCTGTCGCAAGACTACATGATCGCGGAGGCTGTTGACCCATGTATTCCGAGACCGAAGACCTCGTGCGCGATCTGGCAGAAAATGCCGAAGGCGTCTGTCGTGCCTACCTTCCCGCCGGACGGCGGGAAGGGTCCTACTGGATCGTGGGTGACCTGCAAAACAATCCTGGCCGCTCGCTCTTCGTGCGGCTGACCGGGCCCGCGTCGGGGCCGGGGGCAGCGGGCAAGTTTACGGATGGGGCCACAGGCGAGCATGGCGATCTCCTGGACATCATCCGCGCCCGGACGGGGATCACGCGCTTCCCCGACCTTCTTGCCGAGGCCCGAGCGCATCTTGGCCGTCCGCAGCCGGTCGTCCCGGATAGGCAAGAGCCGAGGAAGGCCAAGGCGCCCGGTGGCACTCCTGCGGCGGCGGCGCGCTTGTTTGCTGCCTCGAACCCGATCACAGGCACGCTTGCTGAGACCTACCTCCGTTCCCGAGGCATCGCCCAATTCGGGGCGAACGGCGCCTTACGCTTCCACCCGAAGTGCTGGCACCGGGAAGAGGGGCAGACCCGGAGCATCCCCAGACCGGCGATGATCGCGGCGGTTACCGATGGGGCAGGGGCCGTGCAGGGCGTGCATCGCACCTGGCTGGCGCCTGACGGACAGGGGAAGGCGGCAGTGAATCCAGAGCGTCGGGCTATGGGTCACCTCCTCGGCAATGCTGTCAGGCTCACCCCGCACGATGACATCCTCGTCGTCGGCGAGGGCATCGAGACCATGCTGTCCCTGTCCGAGGCGGCCCCGGGCCTTCCCGTCTGGGCGGCGCTCTCGTCGGGACACCTCGGGGCGGTCCTGCTGCCGGAGGGGCTGAAGCGCCTTTACGTCGCGATCGACCGCGATCCGGCCGGGCAGCGCGCGGCAGAGAAGTTGAGCGCCAGAGCCTCCGAGGTCGGGGTGCGCGTGCGGGTGCTGGAACCGCGGCTCGGGGATTTCAACGATGATCTTCGGGCGAACGGCAAGGACGCGCTGCGCCAGCATCTGGCAGGTCAGATCGGGCCAGAGGATCGGCATCGCCTATTGGGCTGAGCTGCATCGCGCAGGGGGTCTGGGAGTGCGGGGCAGGGGGCAGCATCCCAGTCGTGGCTCTGGATCGTCGTCCTCACCCCATCCCGGGCCTTGCGCATCCACCCGTCACCCGAGCGGCCTTCAAGAGATGGGCAGGCCGTCAAAGCGGTTGCCCCTGCAAGGTCGGCAGGGAACCTATTTCCGCCGGCGGCAAAGCCGCCTTTGCATCGCGAGACAAATAGCTTCCCTGCCGACCTCCTCCACGCTGTTCCGGCCCCGGTGAAGCCGGGGTGAAGGGGCAACCGCCCCGACGGCTCGGGTCTGCCCATGAAGGCCGCGCGGGATGACGCGCGGACGAGACAGGCCCGGAGGCAAGAAACCCATGACGATCCATACCCACGACGACGCGTATGAACCCGCCCATAGCGCATCCCAGACCGCCCATGCGCTCGACGAACTCCAACTCTACGGCTATCGCCCCTTTGACGAGCCCGATCCGCGCCCGATGCCCGATGGGCAGCGCCTCGCCGTCGCCGACATCTTCGACGCCCTCGTCGCGACCCTGGAAGACACCCGTATGGAACCCGACCTCGAAGAGGTGCTCTGGGGCCAGGTCAACCTCTTCCACCGCGCCGCGGCCCGGATCGAGCGGACGCTCGATGAGAACGAGCAGGCGCAGCGCCGCCTCCAGCGCGAGCAGGACGGCTCCGAAGTGAAGTCCGTCGAACTCGAGCGCCTGACGGCCGAAGGCCTGACCCTCGTCGAACGGCGCAACTGCATGGACATGATGCGCGATCACGCCGCCACCGAGTTCGTCCATCACACGGGATCGACCTGGCGCCCCCGCACCGGCTCGATGGTGAACCGCCAGCACATGACCGCCGCCCTGATCGACAGCCGCGACTTCCTGGCCGCCAAGCGCCGCGCCGAGAACGAGGTAATGCTTCCCGCAGGCCCCAAGGTCGCCCTCACCGGCGGGACCGATTTCAACGATCACCGCCTGATCTGGGGCAAGCTCGACCAGGTCCGGACCAAGTATCCCGACATGGTCCTCCTGCACGGTGGTAGCCCGAAGGGCGCAGAGCTCATCGCCGCGAAATGGGCCGAAGCCCGGGGCGTGACGCAGGTGGCCTTCAAGCCCGACTGGACCAAGCACGCCAAGGCCGCGCCATTCAAGCGCAACGACGCGATGCTGGATGTGCTCCCGGTCGGGGTCCTTGTCTTCCCCGGAACCGGTATCCAGGAAAACCTCGCCGACAAGGCCAAGAAGCTTGGCATCCCGGTCATGAAGTTCGAGAAGGGGGCGTGAGCCCCCGACTTCAATCCGGGACAGAACATTGTGGAAACGTCGAAGAGCGCTTGATATTGTGGTCTGGAGAGAGGCGCCAACAACATGTTCGACATATCGCAGCAAATGGAAGTGTTCCCGACAACGGTCGATCTCAAGCGGATCGACCCGTCTCTCAACATGCGGCGCTTCTATCGAATGAGCGTTCAGCCGGACCTGTTTGGCGGCGCATGCCTTGTGCGGGAATGGGGCCGTATCGGGTTTCGAGGGCAGATGCTGATCGAACAGCACCCGGACGAGGGTAGAGCGGTCACTGCGCTCATGAAGCTTGCGGCGACGAAGAAGCGGCGGGGCTATCGGTTGCTTGAGGGATAAACTCCAAGGATTGAGGTTTCGTAACGGTTTCACTATATTGAACCGTGAAACTGATATGGAACAAGCGCCATGACCAAGGTTGTCGTCCCATTTCCAAAAGGCCAGCGGCTGCGTTCTCCGTTGGCGCAGTTCTTCCGTGTTGGAGACTCTCACAACAAGTTTGCCGAGATGTTTGCGTCCGGAGGTCTGCCGGCTTCGCGAGTTGTCTTTGATGCCGGACGCCTCAATCGACAGACAGCTCTCGCAAAAGAGCTGAAAGCAGAGGGTGTGGAGATTACGATTGACACTGGAGCGGCCGAGCTGTCGAGCCCCGCGCGACATCGGACGTTCGTACGCAATTCTGCTTGGTTGACTAAGGTCCCGATGTCGCCTTTGGGGCCGGACGATTACAACGCGGATGTCATTGAGCGCATCGCAGAAATGGCGGTTGCGGTCGGCGCGGACCGCGTGCTTGCCCCGAGCCATTTCTTGGGCGATCCCAGCTTCGACGGCTGGCTCAAGGTGGATGCTGCCTCTTGCTCGGCTCTTCGAACGGCGCTTGATCGCTTGGGCGGAGGCCGAATCCGGATCGACTATCCTGTAATTCAAAGCGTCCAAGGATTGGTGGATCCCACTTCGCGGAAGGCGCTAGCGGAAACACTTTCGATACTTCCGGTCGATGCCGTCTGGATGCGCCTTTCCGGCCTAGGAAAAGAACCCGGTCCACAAAAAGTTCGTTCATTGATCCGGATGCTCAGCGGTTTCCACAATATCGGGAAGCCCGTGATCCTAGACTACTGCTCTGGTTTGAATTCAGAGGCCACGGAAGCATTTGGCGTGGCTTCTGGGTCCGCGAGCGGGATACTCGAGTTGGATCAGTTCAACGCTCGGGACTGGCACAAGATGCCTGAAGAACCAGATCCCGATGCAAGATTTGCTCGGCCGCGCATTGTGCAGGTTCCGGGTCTTGGCAGAGGGTTTTATGCCAACGAATTCGAGTTGCTTGCCAAGTCTCGCGGCGGGCGAAAACTGCTTCTGCAAAGTGAGTTTGTAACCGTTTCCAGCGTTGAAGAAATGGTAAGAACTCGAAAGCAGATTCAGGCTCTTCATTTGGTGCGCTCGCAAGAAGCGCTTCAGTCCGTACCGGACCTCAACCGAGCAGGGCATTTCTTGTCAAAGACGATGGCGGATGCCGAGCGTCGCGCGAAAGATGTCAGCTTCCTTAAGCCCACTGAGGCTCAAGCTCAGGCGGCGGGAGTCGACCTGACGAGTTTGCGAAAGCGGACTAGGGCGCATGCAGAGACGATGGGCAAGGTTGCAGATGCGCTTGAAAAGCTCCATGAGGAGCGCGGAATGGAGTCCCCACGTGCCCGGGCTTGCGACTTCAATGTCGACACGGCCCTGCGGCGCGGTGATCAGAGGTAAGAAATGCAAAGTGCAGTGTCACGCTACATCGGCGAACTTGCCGACATCGGGGGTCTGAAAGGAACCGATATCGCAAATATCACGGATGTCTCCAAGGCAACGGTATCGCGTTGGAAGGCTGGTGATATCAAGCCGCAACCAAAGAACGAATTGATTCTGTCCGACCTCTATTACATCGTCGGCCGTCTCAATGAATATTACACACCGGACGAGGTTCGTGCCTGGCTCTATGCGCGGCACCCACAACTCGGAGGTGAGCGTGCTATGGACCTTATTCACAATGATCGCTCGCTCGAAGTACTGGCCGTCATCGACCGGCTGGACAATGATGTCTATGTGTAGGTCCAATGAATGGTTAAAGCTCGACGCGACAACCGGCTGATTGACGCGATTGAGGCGATCGATCCCGTCGTTTTCGAAGGGAACGTTTGGCGGCTGGTGCGCGACGGGCGCGATCCGCTGATCTGCAGCGCGTCCGGTGGTCGGTGGGACGATGGAACTTTCGATGTGCTTTATACATCCTTGGCTCGATCAGGTGCTCTGGAAGAGATGCGATTCCATCTGATGCGCGGCCAACCGGTTATGCCAAGCAAGGTCAAGTATCGTATGTTCGAGATTGAACTTTCACTTGGGCGTGCGCTTCAATTTCTGGATCTGGAGGCGCTTTCCAAGGTCGGGCTGAACACGGAAACGTTCGGTCGACTTTCCTATGAGCAAAAGAACGACGAGTATCCACGTACTCAGGAAATTGGTGAAGTCGCACACTTTCTAGATTTCGATGGCCTGATCGTTCCCTCCGCAAGGGCGGAAGCAAAGAATGTCGTTGTATTTTGTGACAAGGTTGGCGGGCTGCGAGAGAGTACTGTTTCGGACCGAGGAATGATCGATTGGAGCAGGGAATAGCCTGTATTACGCGACATCCGTCGTTACGGCCCTCGAGGGACCGTCTTGCTGGGCGGCAAAGGTCGGCATTATGTCGGTTCAGTTATCGCGTGAGGGAGCATTAGCACCCGGACTCTACAGTCTGATCTTCGCATCAGGATTGCCGGACGCCAATGCATTCAGCCAGGCAAGACAAAGCTCGCGGCTTCGAAACTCGCCGAAGGCTTCTTCCTCTTGTCGTTCAACGATCGGGAAGGTCGAGAAGACATAGCGGACATCGTCACGATCGGTGAGGCCGTATAGAATGAAGAACAGTGCGTCGAGCTTGGCGCGCAGCATTGCACGTCTGCTTTCGTCCCAGCCAAACGGGGGGCGGACTGCCCCTGCGTCATCGATGTAACCCAGATCACGCGCAAACGGTGCCATGTCGTGGGAGGTGTAGGTCAGCTCCAATACGGTTTCGCACACGATCTGCGAAGCGGACTTGCTGCCAAATCGTGTCGATTGAAACTCTGCGGGTGGGATCATTGGAAGCTGTTCCAGAATGTACCAGCTTGCGTGGTTGCTCAGGATCTTGGTCCTGGCAACGAAGTCGACCATGGTGCTGTTGAGCGATGCGGCCAGTATGGCTTGGGCTTCTGCACGTTCCTTCGCGTCTTCGATTTCGATCCGCAAGATTGGAAGGGTGTGTCCGGCACCGAACGGCGGGATGATGCAGGAAATCAGGGACCGGGCATTCGTCGTGGATGTGACATCCTTGATCGCCAACTCAACGCGCAGATCGCCGGGATCGAGTACAAAGTAGCGCGGTGCAATAACATGGTTCGGGTCATGCCTTTGCTCTTCCGTGGTCGCGGCTCCTTGGCCACTGCGGTGGAGATTTGCATCAACGGTCGTAATGCCGGACGCGCGATGATCGAACGCTTGGACCATCTTGCCTTCGTAAAGTGGCACCCACGTTCCCTGCGAGCTGCCCCAGACACCGCCGCTTTCAGGCCATGCACCCTCCTTCTCCTGAAGTTCTTTGGCGGTGCGAAACTGGTCCGAAGAGTTGGCCATGTGATAGAGAGTGGCGTACTGGACTGGCCAGGCTTTGACTTCTTCGCCTGACGAGCGATCTACAAGCACTGGAAACCTGTCATAGATCGCAGTCGAGATTTCCCGGTCCCGGGTAGCTCGATAAACCGGTGCGGTCTTCGAGTTCGGATTGACGTGTTTGAAGTGATCGACACCCATGCTGAACACTTTGCGGGGGTCCTTCAGTTCGACAATGTCCCGAACAAAAGTGGCAAAGCGGCACTGGTCGAAAGTCTTGTCCCCTCCTGAGAAGACAAGGACGCTGAACTTGAAGCGGTAGTAGACGTCTGGGAAAAAGAGGGGTCCGGAGGCCCGCTTGTTGAAGAAGTCGAAATAGCAAGACGCGGCATGCCCTTCGATCAGCTGCGAAAAGAACTCCTGCGAGCTGGTTTCCGTGGCGATGCCAGATGGGATCAGCAGCCCGACGATACCGCCAGGGGCGATTATCTTTCGCGCCCTTTCGACAAACAGTGAGTTGAAATTCGTGTCGCCACCAGAAAGGAGAGGGTAATCTCCTCCTTTTCTTGCCATCCGGCTGGTCGTTTCTGCGCGGGCATTCGCTTTCTCGAACTCCGAAGCGAGCGGGTCGCCGGCCTTCTGCAGATCGGCGATCAGAACTTTCCGGTCGGAGGCACGTTGAACCCTTGCTATCGCCGGACGGCGGGCGGCGAACCACTCGACTTGCTGAAGCTTGATCCTGTCCCAAGGTGGGTTGCCGACAATTGCGTCGAACCCACCATTCAGCAGGTCATCTTCCCAATCGGACCAAATTCCAGGGAAAGCAACTTGCCAATTGAGGAAGTTCTCTTCGGCAATCAAAGTTCGCGCTTCTTCGAGTATTTCAGCAAACCTTTTGTCGGCGTCACGTTTGATCCGGGGGTCGCGTTTGCCCATGGCAATGGCCAAAGGATCACCAAATTGCCCGTCGAAAAAGACTTTCAACGCGGCTTTTCCTGCCTTGTCTTTGACGCCGATCCATTCCAGCGCGTGGATAAATTTCAATAGAGCGTCGAGGGGCGCTGTCATCTCCTGCACCTCGGCAAACACGTCGGCCGAACGATGCGCCTCGGCGATCTCAGCGTCTGTCAGACCTTCGACAATCTGCATCTTTGAGGCTGCCCGGAGCGCTCGTCTCATGGGCTCGTGCAGAAGGAGCGGTGTGCCGTATGTCGCGGCCTTGTCGATACCGCTCTTAACCCATGATCCAAAAAGGCTGTCCCCGCACCGCAAGTGGTGATCCAGGAAAGACAGTGGTGCACCCACGGTGAAGGTGTGGAGCCACAGAGCTACCTTCGCGAGTTCGACTGCCATCGGGTTCTTATCGACGCCGTAGATGCAGCGCTTTAGGACCATCCGGCGAATGATGTGCCGATCGTCGAGTTGCTCCTCGTCGATCGTCCAGCTCCGTTCGTCAGCGTTAGCAAGGATGGTGTTGCGGATCGTATCGATCCTCTCGCCAAGCGGAGAAATATAGTCCCCCCACTCCTCGGGCGCATCGAGCTCGGCCTCTGCCATGGCTGCAATCACCTGATCGGCCATGAAGTCCACCAGACTTACGAGAAAATGGCCGGAACCCATAGCCGGGTCACAAATTTTGAGGTCAAGAAGCGCGGTCGCGGGATCGAGGCGCTTAAGCTGCCCGATCTTGCGATGATCTGGCAGATCCCCTTGCCCTAGCTCTTCGATCTTGTCTTTGAACGCACGTTTTCGCTCTTCCACAAGCGGCTCAAGGGTCTCTGTAAGAATGAGCTGCACCAAGTCATCGGGCGTATAATAGCTGCCCGACCCCTTGCGCGCGAAGATGTTGGGCTGAACGGTGATATCTTCGCCGTCGCGCGTCACCTCGTATTCGAGGAGCCGCTCATAGATCGAACCAAGCTGCTGCACCGAGAGGTTGCGGTAGTTGATATATTTGCGCCCCTCCGGCGTCAGCTCAAAGGAAAGTGCGTCGATCACACGCGCCATGACTGCATCGGGGATGCGGATATTGGTTAGGATCGCATGGCGCCCCTGGTCAAACAGACCGCCATTGTAGGGCGGCAAGCCTATCGACGCGTCGCCTTGATCGATCGCCAGGAAAAGGTCGGCCATCGCTCCCCAATAGCGCGCGGCCGTATCCGAGAAGACGTCGTTATTGTCTTTGCGTTCTTTGACATCAAGGCGCACCTTGTTGCGCAGCCCATAATCGTCATAGCGTGTGTCCTTGACCGGCAAGAGGTCGCGGTCTTCGGCATAAAGTATGAACAAGAGTCGATAGAGCAGGATCAGTGCGGCTTCGCGCACCCCTTGAAGATCAGCCTCGGGCGCGGCCTTGACGATGGCGCGGACCAGATCGGGGAACACCTCCCCGAAAACCTTGTTTGAGAGGTCTTCGGCAACGCGCTCTTCGTAGAACTTGCCTTCTTCGAGGGCTTTTTCATGGAAGGTGCGCGGATCAGCCCCCGCAGGCTCGAATGCCTCGCGGCAGAACACAAGGTAGAAGACCTTCAGCCAGTGGCGGCGATCAGCCTCATTGAGCGCAAAAAGCCCCTCATTGTGCCTTGGCAAGTCCAGGATCGCGGCGATGTCGAGCTCGAAGAATTGCTCGGATACCGATCGCGCACCCGAGAAATACAGCCGCCACTTCGAGCCGTTGGTCAGAATGCCCCAACGTAGTGCGCCATTGGTGATATCGTCGATGCGGCGCAAGTAGCGGAGCATCTGGGTTGATGGGGCGGTTTCTTCCCCGCGCCGGCCGGAGCGGCGATCAAGGGGGCGTGCCCATCTCTTGGATTCGACCACGGCGCGGCCGAACTCGTATCGCTTCCACTCTTCGGGAAAGCCGTTCGCCTTGGCCTTTGTCTCGGCGCTCTCAAAAAGCAAACCATCGGGCACGTCTTCGCGCCCGCGCGGCGATAGATTTTGTTGGCGAAGGGATTGTGTCCAGCCAAGCGCTTCTAGGATTGGCCAGATCAGATCGTCTTCGGTCTGACTTTCGTTGGGTGTCTGGGAAATCGGGAAGTTTTCAAAGATCGATCGAAGAGATGTTTCGAAACGGTCGAGATCAGCATTCCCGAGGGTGTTCCACTCCGAAACGCCTTGAATGGTTTCGGTCAGAAAGTCAGATGTGAATAGGCTTCCCTGGCTTGCGATCTCACTGCTCAAATCGTAGCTTCCTTATTGCTTTTTGTAGATTTAGCAGGTGCCCCAGATCCGTGCACTTGGAAAAATCCCAGACGGGCGGCCCGCCAAGGGAAGGGTGTCGTTTGATCGGACGCACTTCTGTCAATGCGATCGCCTCCGCTCATTCAGGTTCAACCAGTACCTCGTATGGCGTCGCTCACCGGTTCGGCTGAGCGCACCTTTCTCGACCAGATCCTGCAGATCGCGGGTTGCGGTTGCGCGTGACGTTCCGGTGATCTTGAGATAGTTGTCGGCGCTGAGGCCGCCTTTGAAACCGCCAGGGCCTTCCCGAAAAACTCGAGCGATGGCCTTGGCCTGGCGTTCGTTCAAGTGGTCTCTGTGACGATCGTAGAAGTGTGCCTTGCTGATGAAGAAGCCGACGCGGTCGAGTGTTGCCTGTTGGGCCTTCAAGACAACTTCCGCGAACCAGACGAGCCAATCGGTCACGTCGAGCGTTCTTTGATGCTGCTCAAGCTGATCGTAGTATGCCTTGCGCTCCTTCTCGATGGTGAAGGCGAGCGAGATGAGGGTCGGCTGGCCAATGTTCTGCGCCAGCGACTTTTCAGCGAGGGCGCGACCCAAGCGGCCGTTGCCGTCTTCGAATGGGTGGATGCTCTCGAAAAAGAGGTGGCTTAGCCCTGCGCGCGTCAGCGCTGGAAGCGGCTCTGCTCCCCCCGGCCCGGTCTTGTTGAACCAATCCGCGTATCGCTCCATCTCAGGCATGACCCGCTCCGAGGGCGGCGCTTCGAAATGGATCGTCGGCCGGTCAAGGCGGCCGGAAACGATTTGCATCGCCTCGGCGTGTTGTCGGTAGGCCCCGATGATTTCCAACCGACGGTCATGGGACAGTAGCATCCGATGCCAGCGGTACAGTGTCTCATGGGTCAGCGGCTCTGCAAAACTGGAATAGACATCGACCATCATTTCCGCGACGCCCTGTTCGCGCGGTTTGGCAGGGTATCCTCGACAGTCGCGGCACCCATGACGGGAAGAAGCAGCTCTCGGAAGCCGAGATCAACCGAGTGGCGCGGCGGTTCGAGAACCAGTGGAACGAGCGCTACAGCCCCAAGCTTGGCCATACGTCGCATCTGCTGATGGCATTCCCGGTTGGGACCAGTGGTGAAGAGGTGCGCGATATCACCCAGGCGGTCTGCGAGAAGTTCTTTCAAGGTGAGGGGTCGCAATTCGACTATATTGCTGCAATACACCAAGATCGCGCGCATCCACATGCGCATATCGTTCTGAACCGCCGCAGCAAGGATGGCGAAATGTTCTTTCTCGGGAAGGATCATCACTTCAACTACGACGCCTTTCGCGAGGCGATGGTCGAAGCGGCTAGAGGACATGGGATCCGCCTTGAGGCGACGCGTCGTCTGGATCGCGGCGTCACGACCTACCGCGCCGAGATCGATGAAATCTACAAGGCCCGCGACGAAGGCCGTCCCCCTGTCGAGCGCCAGAGAACCGACGCTGACCTGGCGGCCGCTCTGGAAACCGTCCGACAGAATGCCCTGATCTATCGCGGGCTCGCGGCGGAAGCGTCACGTTCGAATTTCGAAGACGTGGCCGAGGCGCTCGAGAGGGCCAGCACCATCCTTGCCAGTGGCGGTCAGATTCAATCTGACGGAGCCATCTATATGTCCCAAGACGAAGCAGCGTTCGACACACTGATCACCGAGTTTTCTCAGAATATTCGCCAGATCGAGGCGGCGATCGACAGGGCGCCGGCGGCCGAGAAGCCGGTGATCGAGCGCAAGCTGACCGACGTTTTGGCCTCGGTCGCGCATCTGAACCCGCTTGGGGATCGCTCCGCCGCTCTGGTCGATGCTCCGTCCCGGGACGGCATCTATGCAAGGCCAAACGCCAGTGAAGATCATCTCGCGCGTCTTGACGATGGCGAGGTGGCACCAAAACTGGCCGAGGCGTTGCAAGGCACAGGCATCGATGCCGAGGCAGTGGCCGCGCGTCTGTGGGAAGGGGCAGGCAATGCCGCATTGGAACGTCAGTGGCTGGCACAGGATCTGCAGGCGATTGCCAAAGAAGGGGGACTCGATCTGGAGAGACCTGCGGACCGGGAAGAAGCACTCGACCGGCTGGAAGCTGTGCATGTTCGGTTGGGCGATGTTCTTACCGATGTACGCGTCCTGCGCGCGCCAACCGAGGTCGATAAGGTGGATGACGCTGAGGTAGTGCTCGGTGAGCGGTTGGCGACACCTGGGGGTGATCTCGTGAAGGACGGGCCCGACATTTTTGCCCCATCGGAGCGGCAGGCGTTCAGGGCGCTGGTGGCGCAGTTCCGCCGGACGGATTTCGATCATCCGTTCTCCGACGACCCGTCGGTCCGGCGGGCAGGTGCCGTGGAGGTTGAAGAGGCCCGCGCCGCGTTCGACGCCTACGCGCAGAAATCGCCGCAACATGCCGAACTGGCCTCAATGGCCTGGGAACAGATAACTGACAGTCGAATGCCGCCGCAATATGCGGTATCGGCGCAGGACCGCACGCTGCATGCTGGCGACATGGACCTCGCCTTGCGGGATCCCTCGGATCATCTCGGTCCGATCACCGAAGAGCTCCGCACCCTCGCCCGCTATCGCACGGAGATGCCGGATGAAGAGTTCGGGCAGGCCGTCCAGGACGAAATCAATCACCTTCGTTCGCTCGGCGCGTCGCGTGCCTATATCAGCGAACGCAGTTTCGAGATCGAAGACCAGGCGCGACAAGACTACGCCGAGCGCCGGTATCTGGAAGAGACAGCGCCAAGCGTCATGGCCTTTGTGCGAAACGCCGACGTCGAGGGCCCGCTCTCCGAGTCAGAGCAGCAGGACATCGTCCGGCAGATAAACGAGCGACTAAGCCCCGACGCAATCGACGCGCTGCGGGCCGGTAACGCGGACGTCCTGGACACATTCACCGAGGATCCGCTGCGCCAGCTGGAACTCGCCAAGACCTATCTTCAAAGCAGCGAGGTCACCGCGCATGGCCCGGCCATGGAGCGCGTTCTTGATGCATTGGCGGAAGAACAGATAGAGGCGCAGCGCGCGCGCCACGCTGCGGCAGATGGCGAGAAGGGGATCACCCATGGATAAAGGCAAGATTGCCCTCGGTGTGTTGAGCCTCGTGCTGATCGGTCTCGCCATGGGCTATGTCGTGGCGACCGGCTTTGTTATGTTCCGCTATGGGCTTTCTCCCACGCGTTTCGACGTCACCCTGCTTGCCCGCGAATATCGGGGTCTGTCTCAGTCCGCACCAAAAGACTTCCTCTGGGTGAACCTCATCCTTGGCGGCTTCGGCCTGGCATCGCTGATGCTGAGCGTCACGCTTCTGGGGGATGCATTGACCCGCTTCGGGACGACGCATTGGCAGACGCGCAGCGAGATGAAGAGGAACGGTTTCTTTGCCAAGCCCGGCGGCGGCTTCCTTCTGGGCAAGCTCGGCTCCCCGAAATCCAAGCGTCCGTTCCTAGTCTCAAAAACCTTCCCCCACGCGCTGATCGTGGCGCCTACAGGCCGGGGCAAGGGCGTGGGGTTCGTGATCCCGAACCTGCTGACCTACAAGGGCTCCGCCGTGGTGCTCGACGTGAAAGGCGAGAACTTCCGCGAGACCTCGCGCTTCCGCGCCAGCACGGGGGACAAGGTTTTCCGCTTCGCGCCGACCGACTGGGACCGACCGACACATCGCTATAATCCGCTGGCGCGCATTGCTGCCATGACCAACCCCGACCGGCAGCAGATGGAGCTTAAACTCACCGCGAAGCTCTTTCTGCAGACCGACAATGAAAAGCTGAGCGGGCTTTTGGCCGGGGGTATCGACCTCTTCGTGGCGGCCGGCCTTCTGGCCTTCGAGCGCGGCGTGCCGACCATCGGCGAGATCTATCGCATCACAGCCTCGGGGGGCGACAAGCAGAAGGAATACCTGAAGCGTTCACAGGAGGTGAAGAACAAGTCGGCCAAACTGATCTTCGAGCGTATGGCATCGACCAACAACGACACCCTCACTTCCTACCTCTCCCTCCTGATGACATCGGGCCTCGACACTTGGGACAACCGCGCGATTGACGCGGCCACCGCGACCTCTGACTTCTCATTCCGGGATATCCGCCGCCGCCCGCATGCGATCTATCTCGTGGTCGAGTCAGAGATGATCCGCCCGCTGGCTCCGCTGATCCGCCTCTTCTTCTCGGACCTGATCGCCTCGCTGCAGGCTCAGGAACCTGGAGACGACGAGCCTTGGCCCGTCATGATCATGCTCGACGAGTTCGACCGGCTCGGCAAAATGCCGATCGTCGCCGAGAGCATCAAGACGCTGCGCTCCTTCGGCGGCAACCTCGCCATCGTCACCCAGACGATCCCCGCGCTGGACGAGATCTATGGTGAGAACACCCGCAGGTCGCTTCAGGGCGGCGCCGGCGTGAAGCTCTACCTCACACCGTCCGACCAGAAGACCATCGAGGAGTTAAGCCAGGCCGTCGGCAAGACCACCAAGCGCGTGGTGACCCGGTCACGCGCGGTCGGGCGCAATCCGTTTGAGGGGCGCAGCGTTTCTGAGAGGACAGAAGATACCCCGCTTCTGACAGAGGATGAGGCCCGGCGCATGGACCTCGACGAGGTCATCCTTGTGATCGACGCGCAAATGCCGATCCGGGCTAGAAGGGTGAAGTATTTCGAGGACCCGGCTTTGAAGGTGCTGCACGCCGGTCAGTCGGGGAGTTTCCCGTATCCGGACGAGGACGGGCTGCGGCGGGATCGGCAGATGTCTGAGACCCGGGAAACGGTGGAGAGGTTGAAGCAAGAACTGCAGGAAGTGCGGGCGGCTGCGGGACCGCGGGAAGTCGGCCCGAATGCGCCTAACGCGGCGAAAACTGACCCTGTCAGCGCAGCGAAGGTCCGCGGCCGCGCGGCTCGTGCTGCTGCAAGCGGCGGTGGCCAAGGTCAACTGGCGCTGAATTTTGAAGGATTGGGTATCGCGAGCGCGGACCGAACGATGCTGACTTCGGCAGTTCAGACGACAAGGGCGATTATTGCCGAGCATGCATGAGAATTGCGAGTTCATCTATGAGCTAGGAATGACGAAAAGATGTAGTGTCTCTATTGTCTCGGTGAGATCGTTTGGCGTCCGGAAAAACGGAAGAGCGGTCTGGAATAGTTTGCGGCGCCGCAACTCATCAAGGGCGACCAATCAGGGATTCTCAATCGCAGGTCCTTCAAACCAATTGCGCTGAACCCGCTCCAGCTGGGCATCAGGTCCTGTCGACAAACGCAAGAACAATCCGTGTCGGTAATCAAACTGCCAGCATAGTGCCTGCAGTTTTGCGTGATCGTGTTCATCGCTCACGGCGCTGGTAGATTTTTTCACTTCAACAACCAAGAGATTGCGAAGATTGTTCCCCCGCTCGTGCACAATGATATCTGGAAAAATGCGATTGGCTGTTAAGACCCCGTTCTCATCTGGCATCTCGATATCCTTCGGTTCTAAGCCGGGCCCTTTCCGATTGTACTCGATATCCACATTGTATTGAGGAAACTTCGGGCCCATGACCCTAGCGAGGCACCCGCATATTGCCCGCTCACCGATATCCTGGGCCAAAATAGGACCGTCTTGATTGTACAGTTCCTCTAGGCATTTTGTCATTAATTCGTCGAGTTGATTTCGGTTCAAATCTCTATGTCCAGTGCTCAATTGTTCGCGTTTCTTGATTCTAGAAGGCATAAAAATTGTGCCATGAGGAAGCGTGTTCTGCCAGACATACCCTGCGCTCGGGTGCAGAGTAGGAACTTAGCAGAGGCGGTCATTTGAGCAGTATGTGGAGGTGCCATGCTATGATCTGGTGTGGTGATCCCAGTTGCGCATCGAAAGGTTCACAATGGTGTCTGTCATCTGATTGTGGATGTGTGCATGATTTCCAGGGTGCAATAGTGGCAAGGACAAAGGCTGAACTGAGGAAAGACTCAGGGAGAGGATTTGAGTAGGGCTATGTTGAATCGTGGATCGGAGTGGCGGAGGTGGGAGCCGCATATCCATGCGCCTGGGACTGTTATGAACAATCAGTTCAGCGGGCCGAACGCATGGGACGACTATCTTACAGCGCTTGAACAGGCGACGCCGATTATCGAGGCGATTGCCGTCACTGACTACTACGTGACCGACACCTATCGGGAAGTCCTACGACACCGGGATGTTGGTCGACTTCCGAACGCAGCACTCATCTTCCCAAACGTGGAGGTTAGGCTTGATGTCGCGACTTCGAAGGGCGGCTTCGTCAATCTGCACCTATTTGTTAGTCCCGAAGATCCTCAGCATCTGGATGAACTGCAACGGCTGTTGTCTCGTCTGCAGTTCAACGCAATGCAGGATCGGTTCGACTGCACACGCACAGATTTGATCAGGCTGGGGAAGAAGGCGGACCCGAAAATCACCGACGATGGAGCCGCACTTGCCTATGGCGCCAGTCAGTTCAAGGTCAATTTCCAGCAGCTTCGGGAAGTGTATGCGGAGACACGAGAGTCTCCCGAAAGCTGAACGCTCAAGACGGCTGGACCCGCGAGATCGATCTTTATGTCCCGGTGTCTGCAGCCGCGGCTTGGTCCGCGAACAGTGGATCGATCGAGTCGATGTTGCGCTTCCTCTCCGGGGATCGGTGGCGCGTCTTCTTCCGTGACCGAACAAAGAGGACCAAGACTCTTGCTGTCGCTCCGAAACGCTTGGCGATCGACGGGCTGACTAAAGTCAGCCTCCTGTCCGGAGGTTTGGACAGTCTCATCGGCGCAGTCGATCTCCTGAGCGGCGGTGTGCGGCCATTGTTCGTCAGCCATTACTGGGATAGCGAGACTGCCAAAGCCCAAGCTTACATCCTCGAAAGGTTGGAAACCCAGTTCGGCAAAGAGGCCTTCAAGAGTCTGCGAGTGCGGCTCGGGTTCGATAAGCACCATCTAACCACCGGGGAAACCGAGAACACGCAGCGGGGACGGTCCTTCCTCTTCTACTCGCTGGCGACGCTGGCAGCGTCGGCGATCAATGGCAGGACCGCCGTCGACATACCGGAGAACGGCCTAATCGCGCTCAACGTTCCCCTTGATCCCTTGCGATTTGGGGCGCTGAGCACGCGGACGGCGCATCCGCACTTCATCGCGAGCATGCAGAGGCTAATCGACGCTCTCGCCCTCGACGTCGAACTGAACAACCCGTACAGGCACATGACGAAGGGCGAGATGGTTGCGAACTGCGCCGACAAACTTTTCCTTCAGAAGATCGTGGCGAACTCCATGTCTTGCTCGTCGCCGGCGAAGGCGCGCTACAAGAAGCTCTCCCCTCGACACTGCGGGTACTGCGTTCCGTGCCTGATCCGTAGAGCTTCGCTCGAAGTCGGTCTCGATGGAGACGATGAGACGCTCTACACGGTTGAGGATCTGAAGGGGCATATCCTGGCCTCCGACCAGCCCGAAGGGGAGCACGTCAGGTCCTTCCAGCTGATGGCCAAGCGGATCAGGGCGAAGCCGGATCTCGCGAAGATACTGGTCCACAAGCCCGGTCCGCTACATGACAAGCCGGATGAGATACCGGATTATGCCGACGTGTTTCGACGTGGCGTCCTTGAAGTCGCCGAGCTCCTGAAAGGTGTTCGGGCACGGCCGGGCGGGTGACCATGCGGCCTGACTACGTGGATTTCCATACGCATCTCGACCTCTATCCCGACCTCGCGAGGGCGATTGCAGCCTGCGATCGCAAGCGCGTAGCGACCTTGGCGGTCACGACGACCCCGAAGGCGTTTGAAAGGAATGTTGAACTGTCCGCAGACAGCGATTTCGTAAGGGTTGGGCTCGGTCTGCATCCGCAGCTCGTCGCCGATCGCCATCTTGAGCTCGACCTGTTCGAGAAGCTCTTGCCGCGGACGCGTTACGTTGGGGAAATCGGGCTTGATCGCGGACCCGCTCATTATCGCTCTTTCGAGTTGCAACAGTCTGTCTTCGGCAGAATTCTTCGAGCCTGCGCTCAGCAAGGCGACAAGATCTTGAGTCTGCATAGCGTCAGGGCGACGAAGCCGGTCCTGGACATGCTCGATGAGCATCTACCGCCAGATCGGGCGGGCGTCGTCTTGCATTGGTTCACTGGCAGCAAGGCCGATGTGCGCAGGGCCGTTGATCGCGGCTGCTATTTCTCCGTTAACGAGGGCATGCTCGCTTCCGACACCGGGATGCGCGTGATGCGCGAAATTCCAATCGACCGGGTGTTGACAGAGACGGACGGCCCCTTCGTAGCTCGTGGCGACAAGCCAGTTGATCCCGGCGACGTAGGTTATACTGTAGAAGTGATCGCCTCGACGATTGGATTGTCGGCGGAGGCCACCCGCATGCAAATTTTACTGAATCTCAAGAGGTTATTGAATACCGGTTAGAACACACATCTTGATGTCTTTGGGTGAAAGGTATTCGGCGACGAACACGCGAATTTCCGTTGGAATGAACCTTCCCCCAATCACACAGCTTGAATGCTGCAGAGATGGTGGTCTACGTGCACTAGGCACCCAGTCTTCTAGCTCGTTCCGCCATCCTGGCCAGTCGTACGCTAGCCGTCCGTATAGCCGCCGGGCTCTGCGTAACGCCCCGTCCGATCACCTCCCCGGTGGTCAACGCCCCGATCCGTGACCTCCCTTTGACGCCCGCTGTATTGAAGAGCCCGCGCATGATCCCGGTCGATCCGGCGACAACGGCGGGCGCGGCTGCCACCATCAAGTTGCCCGAGATCCCCCGCACGATCAGGGGCGTTGCGGCGATGAAGCCCTTGGCCAGGAACACCATCACGAAGAACGGCACCAGCGATCCGATGTTGGTCGCGGAGCTAGGGTCACCCAACTGAGCGAGGAGGGAGTTTGCCATGCCAACGACGGTTGAGAACATGGCTGCGATGACAATGGGGTAGAAGGCATAGCTGACCGTCGTCGAGACCCACCTATGGAAAAAGTCTTTGGTCGCATCGAATAGCGACAGAGCGATCATGATCGGAGCGAGGCCAAGCATGAGTGTCAGCATCATCTTGGCGAAAATGAGTACGATGCCGGTCATGAAGCCAAGAAGGCTCAACAGAACGAGCCCTATGCCGCCCAAGATCGCACCTGTCATCCAGTTCAGGTTGCTGCCGATGGCGTTCAAGTATTGGCTGAACTCTGTAATGAGATCATCGAACTCGGCCGCGAAGTATGTGGCCCCCGCCCCTCCGCCGCCGACCGAGGAAATCAGGGCTCCAGCAACATAGTCGAGCCCGCCGATGATGGCATTCGCGACCGCGTTGAAGTTGGCCCAGTTGAAGGCGAAGAGCCCTATCAACATCAGCTTGATTAGGTACCAAAAGAAGCTGGCCCCATCCATGCTGCGGAATTGGAAGAACATATTAATGCAGACGCCGATCAGCGAAAGAGTGGCCATCAGCAGGACGATCGCGCCGACATTGCTTGCCACAGCCCCGAACTGGGACTCGGCCGCATCGACAAGGAACGCGTCTGCGGTTCCGACCATCCAACTGACGACACCCACTACCAGGTCCCTTGCGCTTCGCAGATATCCTGCACTTCACGGGCGATCTGGTTTTGTTGGTCCCTGAGGGCTAACCGAGCTTGAGTATGTTCCGCCTGAGTACTTGTCGCAAAACGTTCTTCATATTCCGCCGAGGCAGCATCCCATGGTGGGAAGCGGATGGCACAGCCACAATCACCTGATGACTTGATCGCCTGCCAAGAACGCAATTCATAGAGCCGCATCATGGTTCGAGCCTTGTAGGCTTCCCGCGGGTCGATTTCGTCCATCCAGGTCGGGCGCGCCGGACGTTCGTTGCAGATCCGGTATTGTTGAGGCGACATATCGACTGTGAGATCGTTTGAGACCTGAGGCGAAGTCTGCGCCACAAGGGGGCCCGCCAAGGCGGCAAGCATGAGTGCGAGAATTGGTTTTCGCATCTGGGGGGTTCCTTTTTTACTCAGCGGCAACGGAGGGGCTCATGTTGCCTCTGCCGTCGACCATGTCGAGGTTCAAATCTCTGGTTTGACCTGGGAGGAAGAACTCGGTGATTCCGCGCG
Organism: Pukyongiella litopenaei; assembly: GCF_003008555.2. Lineage (NCBI taxonomy): Bacteria > Pseudomonadati > Pseudomonadota > Alphaproteobacteria > Rhodobacterales > Paracoccaceae > Pukyongiella > Pukyongiella litopenaei. Next base: position 45,432 of record NZ_CP043620.1, read on the forward strand.
CGCCTTCATGGCGGCCTGCCTGAATGATCACGTCGATCGAGCCTTCGATGTAATCGATCATGTCGGCGTAGGTCATCGGCACATCGGTTTTCAGGGCGGCGATGGCGAGGCGGCGAACAGCAAGTTGTGGGGTCTCGGCATGCAGTGTGGTCAGCGATCCACCGTGGCCGGTGTTGATCGCCTCGAGAAAGGTCATCGCCTCGCGGCCGCGGACCTCGCCCAACACGATCCGGTCGGGCCGCATGCGCAAGGTCGAGGCCAGTAGCACATCAGCGCTGCGGGCGTCGGTATCCCGGTCAGCGATCAGCGTCACGGCATTGGGCTGCTCGGGGCGCAGTTCTGCCGCCTCTTCAATGGTGATGATCCGCTCCTCGGGAGGGATCAGGGAGAGGATTTTGCGCGCCGCGACCGTCTTGCCGGTCGAGGTGCCGCCCGAGACGATCATGTTGAGCTTGTTCTCGACGCAGAAGCGCAGCGCGGCGTCGATGTCGCCGGAGGCAACCACATTGCGCAGCGCGGCGTTTCGTTCGCGCCGCAGACCTTCGAGGCTGCGCTCCTTTCCATAGAGGAAGCCGAGCCGGATTGCCTCCAGCGGCAGGGAGGAGAAGAACCGCAACGATATTGAAAACCCGCCCTCGACTGCCGGCGGCTGGATCACCTGCGCGCGGATCGGGCGATCTCGATATAGGATCGAGACCGAGACAATGGGCTTCTTCGTGCTGAGCGTCGTCGAGGCGGCCGAGGCGATCTGGTTGCCGAGGTCCTTGATCTCGGTCTGGCTCAGCGGGCTACCGAGACCTCGCATGAAGTGATCGCCCTGGAATTCGCCCCAGACTTGTCCGTCGGGATTGATGCAGATCTCGATCGTGTCGTCGCGCAGGACCTCGGGGCCGAAACGGTCGAGCGACGCTTCCAGATAACTTGCAGCCATATCAGAAAATCTCGAGGTCACGATCAACCATGACCGTGATCCGTGTACCCTGATCGACATGTATCACTGGCCGGATCGCCAGATAGTCCTGCATCACGCTTTGCGTGCTATCGCGCAGGTCGGTGCCGACATCGCTTGCAACATCGGCCGCCGCCTCGCTGTCGATTTGACCCGCTGCAGCCGCAGGCAAGGCGCCGATCAAGGAGATCAGCGCGGCGGAGCCGAAGCGTTGCGCGAAACGGGTGTCGACAAACCCGGTGGTGCCAGTACGGCCGAGTTCGTCTCCACCGAAGGCGCTGATCTGCACGGTCTGATTATCGGGCAAGATGATCCGGTCCCAGGCCACCATGACGCGCGATTGGGCGAGTGCGACATCGGAGCGGTAGCGCCCGATCAGCCGCGCGCCGCGCGGGATCAGGATACGCGTTCCATCGAAAGAATGGACGTCTTCCGAGACGATGGCGCGGATCGCGCCGGGCAGTGTGCTGTCGAGGGCCGTCTCTGTCACAGCCTGAATCATGGTGCCCTGAACAACCGTGTTCGATGGGTTCGCGATCACTTCGGCACGTGTCACCTGTGCTGGTTGCGCGCCCGAACGAACAAAGGCTTCATCTGCATTCAGACGCGCGGCTTCCAGCGTATTCTCCCTATCCGCACCCGCGCCCATCCCGGAGAACGCGATCATAGGAGACGCGATGCGCTCTGCGCGGGCCTCAGCTTCGGCTGCGCGCCGCCTTTCGAGTTCGGCCAGCCGCAATTCTTCTTCACTTGGCCCCAATGAGGTCGGCTCTGGTGGTACAAGCCGTGCAAGCTCCAAGTCCATGCGGAGCTGATCCAATTCGCGATCCCGCTCGGTCAGCTGCCGCTCGAGGGCACGCTGCGCCTCGGCGGATGCTTCCTGTAAGGTGGCAATTTGCGCCGTCAGGTCCGCAATAGCCTGCTCCGCCCCGCTGTCCGCGGCCTCGGCCGGTCTTGCGCGCAGTTCCTCGAGTTCCGCTCTCAATGTCGCAAGACTTTCCATCAGCGCGAGTTCCGACTCGCTCGGACCTGTGTCCGCAGGCGGGGCTTGGCTGGGCTCCGGGGCAGAAATCGGCGCCAGATCTCCGAATCCGGGGCCGCTGCTCTGGAACTCTTCCGGCGCGGCTGTCGCCATTGGTGCTTCTGCCGACGGCTGTAGGGCAGCCCACGCCAGACCACCTGCGGCCGCGATGCCGACGGCTCCAAGGATCGCGGCAAGCGGTGCAGGCCGCTTGTTTGCCTTCTCTTTGCCTGTCGAACCTTCGAGAGCCGCGAGGCGCGCGGCGAGGTCTTCCGTACCTTCGGTCATGATGCGGCTTGCCCTGCGTCCTGGACGCAAACCACATCTTCGCCAAGTCGAAGGACCCATTGTCGGTTGACGCCAGACACGCGGATGACGCCGTCACTAGAGGTGTGGCTGTTCACCGCGCGTTCCCTTCCGTTCGAATATCGGAAGATGGCGGGCACCGGCGCGTTCCGTGCAAACCGGAAATACGTGAAGGTACCATCATCCCAGATGGCCGTCGGCGTGAACTCTTCTCGGGCGCTGACCGCATAGTTCGCGTTCGGCGCATCGGCCGCAACCGCCCTGGTGGGTTGCACGTGGTTTTCAGGGTAGCGGAACTGCACGACATAGTGCGGCGTCTGCCGGGCTTCGACGACATGGAAGTAGTAGGAGCGGCGGTTGGTGTAGACGGTGATGTTGGTGGCGACGCCAGATGCTGTCGGCTTGATGGCGAAGGCACGGCCACCCGGGACACCGTCGAATTGAAACCCGACCGTATCGCCGGCGATGATCGAGCGGATGGTTTCACCCTCACCGAATTCGACTGTGGTGACGCGGGTCAGAGTCGTGACGACACGGTAAACCTGGCCCTCAGTCCAGGTCGCTACGCGCACGCGGTTGTCATGAGAACCTGGGCGGGGCGTAGTTTCGGCCAAAGCAGTCGTTCCCGCGAACGCGAGAATACTGGCGGCCAGCAGCGCAGAGATTGGAGTGCGAGTCATTCGGAACGGTCCGATCGGATGGCATATTGGGTAACGGTGAAACCGAAAGGGTTTTGCCAGACATCGTCGATCGCGCGGGTCCGCTCGGGCCGGAATTCGAACATCAACGTGGCAGTGAACGATCCATCCTGTACCCCCTGCGGGCTTGTCAGGCGCTTTCTGAACCGCACCTGGGCGCGGTTCTCGCCAATAAGGGTGATCGATGCGATCTCAACGGCCATCTCGGCCGCAGCCCCGTAACGCGTCGGCGGATAGCTCTCCTGACCCGATGTCCACATCGCGCGCATGCTGGCTTCGGCCGACCCGGAAGACTGTGCGAGGACACGGCGGACACGAAGATCGTTGTCGAGCTGGTTGTAGGTTTCGCGGTCGAGAATGTAGCGGTAGATTTGCGCTTCTATCACGGCAGGGCGTTCGGCGAGCGACACGGTTTCAACCGTGGCATTGGGGAGCGCCATCCCGGTCGCGGGATCGTAGGGGACAACCACGGGAGGCGGCGTCTCGACCATCAGCGCGACAGCCGCAGCTGTCAAACAGCCGAATACACCAAAGCCTGCTCCAGAAAGGCCGATCATCCGCCAAAGCTGTTCCCGGCGCAGGGCACCGTAGACAAGTTCCTCTTCCACGAGCTCGCGCGCAGTCATCACCCCTACCCCACTCACGGCTCAAGATCCGGCAAGGTGAAGTCCATGTAGCGGCGTTCTTCGGCAACGGTGGCGGCGTCAACCACGCCTGCATTGCCTGCGCCTAGGGTTTGAATCGCTTCCAGCTCCCACATCCGGGTCATAGCGATGGCGAGTTCCGCCGTGACGCGGGTGTTATGATCCATCGAGGCTTTGAGATCCTCCATGTCCGGGATCATCTCGACCAGACGTTCCACCCGTTCGAGAGACTGTTCCGCCTCTGCGTGGCTGTTCTGCGCCGCCGCCGACATCACAGCACCTGTGGTTGCCCGCGTGGCCACGCCTTCGGCGCCCGGATTGCCGCTGGTGGCGATCTCGCGGAGTGAATCCTCGTCGAACCCGGCGCTTGCCAGCGCCTGTTCCATCTGCGTGCGCATGGGCCCGGCATTGGGCCCGATGAGCGCACTCCAATCGCCCGCCTGGATGCCTCGGATCAGGCCGGGGATGTCTTCGAAGTTGGCCTCAAGCAAGGTGTCGAGGTCCCCGCCCATGGCAAGCCCGAGGATGCTGCGCGGCCCAGTGAGCGAGGCATACATCTCGTTCAGCTGATCGAGCTGGCTTTGCAGCATGTCCAGTTGCTCCAACGCATTGTCCAGAAGATCGGTCTGGATCCCGAAATCCTGCAGCATCTGTTGAAGCTGGCGGATTTCCTGGGCAATGTTCTGAGTGTCCACCGTGGGCACGCCCTGTGCCGCGACAGGTCCGGTGACATTGAGGGCGAGCGCGAGAGCGATGCTACCGGCGAAAAGGGAACGGGGCAGGCGCAGGTTCAACGCAAATCCTCCTGACTAAAATCCATGTATTGCCGCTCGGCAGCTTGCGCTGCCGCCAAGGCGATCTGCTCGGCGCTGAGTGGCTCGGTTCGGGCGGCCTTGATCCGGGTCCGGATTGCGACCAGCCGGGCCAGTTCGGCCCGGGCATAGGTATTGAGCGCGATGGCCTCGTGGAGATCCTCGGTCTCACCAATGCGGGTAATGATGTCCTGAACCCGCAGGGCGGCGGCACGGACCGAGACCAGCGAATAGTCGCCATAGACCCCTGCGCCGTGGGCCGAGAGGCTGAAACTCGCGTTGGCGAGGAGCACAGGGTCGATGGTGCCGAGCGCATCGATGCCGCCTACGGCCGCGAGGTAGCTGTTGTACTGCTGCGGGATCACCACGACATAATGCTGGGTTTCCGTGAAGGGTGGCACACCGCCATAATCCTGCACATTGCCCGGCCCGGCGTTATAGGCGGCGAGCGCATGGATAATGTTGCCATCGAACATGTTCAGCATTTGTGCGAGGTATCGCGCACCGCCGGTGACCTGCAGATAGGGATCGTCGTAATAGGCCGGGTAGATCCCGAGATCGCCCGCGGTACCGGGCATGATCTGGGTAAGTCCGAAGGCCCCCACGGGTGAGCGTGCCCCGATCTGGAAACGGCTTTCCTGCCAGATCAGCGCTTGCAGGAGGCAGCGCCACTGCACGAGCGAAAGACCCGCGCGACCGACACCCGGCAGGCCGTGGGTGTCGCGCGCCGCTCGGATGATCAGCTCTTCGATGCCTTCCCGGGCATCGCCGAACATCCGCGCTGCCGCTGGATTGGTGTCCTCGGGCGCATAAAGACTGGCGGCCGCGCTTTCGACGTCGTCTACCGCCCCCTGCCCCGCCTCGAGCCCCGCCACGGTTCCGGCCACGTCTCCAGCGCCAAGCGACATGGCATCCATCAGGGACTCAAAGGAGGCGAGTTGCTGGCGCCCGATTTCGGCCAGTTCCTCCTCGCGGCTTAGCCGGACCTGCTGCAGTGCCAGGTCCCGATCGGTCTGCTCAAGGATGGCCTGCCGCTCTGCGAAGAGGCGCAGATCGAAGGTCGGCACGCCTTGGGCGGCCGCTGGCCCTGCCGTGGGACCTGCCAGTGCAAAGCCGATCATCGAGAGAGGAAGCCAGGTCCGCATTGGCTCAGCCGCCCGCCCCCAAGAGGACGAAATCGCAGGCCGTGTCGCGGCGCGTGACCTCCGCCCCCATGGTCGAGATCGTGGCGGTGGCGGTTCCTGCCTGCGCAGGAGCCTCGCGAAAATTGAAGCAGTTGGCTTGCGGGGGGTTATGCTGCGCGCAGGCTGTCAGGGTCAGCCCGAGCCCGAGCAGCACGACGCTGCGGATGATGGTACGGGTCATGTCACTCTCCAGAAATCAGGACGTTCGCGATAATCGGCACCGACAAGCGCTTCGCCCTTCTCCATTCCGCCAAGGATGGTCACGAGCGGGCCGAGCGCGCTGAGATCGGCATCGATCACGACGGAACCACGGTCGTCGCGTACAAGCGCGAGCCGCGAGGCCGAGCCGACGCCCAGAAGCACGTCGAGCTCTTTCTCGGTCAGGCCGAGCATCGCGTAGTCAGCGGCGGAAGCACGAATGTTGGGCAAGAGCACCTGCGTCGGCACCGCTTCCACGATGGTCTTACCGGTGCGCGTGCGCTCGAGCTGGCTGGCATATTGTGTCATCATCACGACGACGGCGTTCTGCTTGCGGGCGGTCACCAGCCAGTTGCTGAGTCGCTCCGCAAAGTAGGCGTTGTCGAGGGCTTTCCATGCCTCGTCGATGACGATGATGGTGGGCTTGCGGTCCTCGATCACCCGCTCGACCCGGCGGAAGAGGTAGGACAGGACCGCCATGCGTTCCCGCTCGCTCTCGGAATCGAGGATGTCGGTGAGGTCAAAGCCCGCGACGTCTCCATCGATGCTGAAACTGTCCTCGGCATTGGCCCCGAAGATCCAGCCGTAGCGACCCTCGGCCGTCCATTCCTGCATACGCTCGAAGAGATCGCCCTCGTCATCGGTCGAGACCAGCAGCGAGGCGAAATCCGACCAGTTCCGTAGACCCGCATGTCCTGCGCTGGCGTTCTGGCGCACGACTTCCTGCAGTCGGTTGGTCTGAACCGGGGTCAGCGGTCGATCGCGCCGCTCCAAGAGGCTCGCGAGCCAATCAGCAAGCCATGCCTGTCCCCGCACGTCGATCTCGGTCTGGAGCGGATTGAGGCCCGTGGGGCGCCCCGCCCGCACGGTCGAATAGCTGCCGCCGAGCGCGCGGACGGCCATCTCCATCCCCGCGCGATAGTCGAATACGAAGACCCGCGCACCTGCCCGCCGTGCCATGGTCATCAGGAAAGCCGCCAGGACGGATTTGCCGGAGCCGGGACGGCCGAGGATCAGCGTGTGCCCACCTGTGGGCTCGCGATCTGGCGCGCCCTGTTCGTGGAAGTTGAAGCGAAAACCGCTGCGCTCTGGCGTCGGGAAGAGTGTGATCGGCACGCCCCAGGGGACTTCCCGCCCTGTCTTTCCGAGCGGGGTGCGGTGGAAGGTAGCGAGATCGGCGAAGTTGTGGTTCGTGATTGCGGCCTTGCGGCTGCGCGCCCCTGTGTTCCCGGGATGCTGCGCCATGAAATGTGCCCGCGCCCCGAATGCTTCCGAGATCAGGTTGATCCCGGAAGTGGCAGAGATGTTGCGGATTTCGGCCGCGATATCGTCAAGCGCCGACTGTGTGCGGGCATAGACGGCCACGGTCATGTGGTGCTCGCCGAAGATCAGGCGTTTGGATTCCAGATCGTCCTGCGCGAGTTCCAGTTCCTGGGCGAGACTGACGGCGCCGTCATTGGCGGCCTGCATTAGCCGCAGCTGCCGCTTGATCCGGCCCGCCATGATGTTGGCGTTGATCGGCACAAAAGAGTGCGTGACCACCATGTCGACGGGCAGATTCAACTCGTCGAGCATCAGGCTATCGGTCTTGGCGGGGTAGTTCTTCACCGCAAAGATCGCCCCGAGCTTGTCGCCGACGGCACCGTCCGAGAGTGCGATGGTCGTGCCGCGGAAGGTGACGCGGGTATTGGCTACGTCCTCGGCGATCACACCGAGGCGCGACCGGGGGAAGAGCGGGTGCTCCTCGCCCGTGTTGAGTGAACCGAGGAAGCCCAGAAGCTCGCCGGTGCTTGCGGCCAGCAGGCGGGGCTTCAGCTCATCGAAGGAGGACAGCAGAAACCCCACAACCTCGTCGAGCTTGCGCAAGCGGCGGGTGGTGTCGGCCGCATGTCGCGAGCGAGACGCCCCAAGTCCGAATGGCAAGCGGCTGCCGGTCTCAGGTCGCTTCAGCACCGTCAGGGTCAGCGTCTTGTCGCGCAAACCCGCGCGGCCGAGATGCTCGTGCCATCGTTTGTCGACGGCGGCCGCAAACCCTTCGCCCGGAACGGGCGGCAGGGTCACGTCGACCGCTTTCGAGACCTTGTGCAAGTAGAATGAGAACTCGGTCCCGACCTGCGCGACGATGCCAGCCAGCAACCCTCCGATCCGGTCGAGATGCCCGTCCTCGCTCGTGGTGCTGTTCACCCCCTCGAGCCGGATGCATTGCATCAGCTCGTTGCCGCGTGTCCGGATCGTTCGGTCGTTCACGAGGCTCACATAAGGCAGCATCATTGAGAGCCGCTTCTCGCCCTTGACCCATGAGGGTAGCGCAGTCAGCGGATCGAGCGCCTCCGCTACTTCATTGGCAAGTCCATCACGGGGCATAGCTGTCGCCTCCGTGCAGCTTGCGGTTCGTGGTCGGCGGGGTTTCCTGCAGGGTGATCACCAGGACATCGAGGAAGTTCGGATCCCAGTCTGCGGCTTTCCAAAGCGCCGGCCAGGCCAGCCCCGCGAACACAGCCACCACCCAGCTCTGCACCCAGAGGAACAGAAGCGTCGAGCCGAAGAGCCAGACCATGGCGTACATGATCGGCAAGCCCATCAGCTTGGGTGGCCTGAGAAGGCCGATGAACACGCGGGACTGGTCAGCCATGGCCAAGAACTCCGGGATTGCTCAGGTGGTCCAGATGGCGGCGACGATGGTGGGTGCTGCGGCGATGCCCGCGATTGCAACCACGACCCAAAGCGCCTGACGAAAGTCGAGGATGCCAAAGAGCCAGGAAAGAAACACACCGATCAGTGCGAGCGTGCCAATCACGATGCCCAAGGGACCGGTGATCGCATCGACAATGCCTTGAAGCAGGGTCTGTACCGGCGAGAGGTCGATGCTTTGCGCAAGCGCTGGACCCGCCAGCACGATAAGGGCCATCGCGCCGAACGCGGTGATCGCCCGCGTGCGGAGCACGCTTTGACGTTTTCTCGATGTCATGAAAGATCTCCTCTGAGCCGTTCAAACACGGCGGTCACACGGGCCACATGCCCTTGGGTTTCGCGAAAAGGGGGGATGCCGCCGTGGCGTGCGACCGCCTCAGGGCCAGCGTTGTACGCCGCAAGGGCCAGAGAGCCCTCGCCGAACTGGTCGAGCATCATCAGCAGGTAGCGGGCTGATCCGTCGAGGTTCTGCGCAATGTCATGTGGATCCACGCCGAGGTCGCGGGCAGTATCCGGCATAAGCTGGCCAAGGCCTATGGCACCGACAGGGCTACGTGCAGCCGGATTGTACGCGCTCTCGACTTCGATATTGGCCCGGTAAAGGAGCGCCCAATCAGTGACTGAAAGCCCTGCGCGACGCAGCGCACCATGCCCGGCATACCGCAGAGCCGTGGTCTCGATCGCATGGAGGATTTCTGGGGTGGCGCGGGCGGCGGATCGAGCCTGGATCGCAGTCTCGCTCGTTGCGTCAGGAACGCGAGGTTCTGCGAAGAGAAAAAGGCGCCCGTTTGCCTCTTGAGAAGAGGAAATCAATTGGCCGTCTGGGCCAACCGAAAAGATGAAACCGTCGGCCAGGGCCGGGGGCGCGGAACAAACGCCTGTACCCAAAGCAACGACGAGCGCAGTCGCGCGGTCAGCTGCCTTTGACCGGAGGCGCGGCGTGGCGCTCGCGGCCACCTTCTTCAAGTGGGATGCTAGCGGTCGTACAGCCCATGTCGGCCAGGAAACTGACAAGGCCAACGATGGTTTTGAAGTCGCGGAGCTTGAGGACGCTTCGGCTGGTGACGAGCATCTTATCGTCACGCCCATCAGCGGCGACGGCGCGGATGACCCACGAGCCGTACCAGCTGTTATGGCGCTTCTCTGCTCTCTCCTTGCAGACCACCTCAATGAGGTAGCCCTCGGCGAGCAAGCCGCGCAGTCCGTCTTCTGTAACCACATTCGGGGCTTCTTCTATCATGGCCTTCCCTTGGGTCCTTGTTCTGCCTGGGTGCAGTATCAGGCCCACGGGGTCGCAACACCGTGAGCGATACAAAACAACATTAATGATAGCAAGACAATAATAACGTGTTGACGAAGATCGCCTTGCTCCGATAACGGTGATATCTGACTAAATCGTGATCTTAAAGGCGGCAAAGGAGTTTTGCCCTGCGCTTGTTTATTGCGCGCAACGCACCGTTGCTGCTCGCGCTCCTGCTTGGAAGCATGTCGGTAGCCGCGGCTGCGGATTGCGCACCTCCCGAACGACCGTTCCTGCCTCAGTCTCGGGAAGACATTCGAGAATATGCCGATCTGCTGCGTTCCGATTTCGAGGGCTACATCGCCGACATCCAGGAATACTTCCGTTGCCTTGATGCCGAGCGTCAACGCGCGTTTCAGGAGGCACGCGAGGTCAGTGAAGACTATGGGAAACTGGTCGAGCTATTGGAATGAGGAAACGCAAGGGCTTAACCGCCGTCGAGATCCTCGTAGTAGACGAGCGCGGGCATGTTGCGGCGCTGGTGCACGATGCGCAGGATGACTGCCGCCCCGTCCGCCGCATCTAGCCGCTTGTAGAAGATCACGTGACGTTGGCAGTTGACGGACCGCATCCCCGGAACGAAGAGACTCCTGTCCCGACCCCGGTCGGGATCCCCGGTGATCTGCTCGAAGGCGTTGACCAACTGGCGGTAATAGACGAGCCATTGGTCCCTACCCCAAGTTTCGACGGTGTAGGCACGGATCTCTTCAAGGTCGGCCCTGGCCCGACCGGAAAGCCGAATAGTCATGTGGGTCAGCGATCAAACGCATCCGGTTCGAAGGCATGAGCATCGAACTCGGCGAAATCCCCATTTTCGGCCAGGGAGGCTGCTTCCTCTAGGTCGGCCTTGAGGGCGTAGAACTGCCGGGCGCCATCCTTCTCCATCAGCATCCTTACGCCGGCGCGCACGACTTCGCTCAAATTGGCGTAGGCGCCGGACTCGATCTGCGCCTGCACATATTTCTGCATCGGTTCGGTCAGGTGGACGTTTGGCATCAGACTCTCCTATCCATGCTCAATCGTATCAGATACTGACATAAATCTTCAAGCTCATGTTCGATCCCAACATAGGCACCAACACAAGTTCGTTGCCCCACCCCGTCCTTCTGTTCCTGGATTCCAGCCGGGGAACCAGGCACGACAGTTTCCCGATACTGCCCCTCCCGAGACCATGAGCGCTACGACACGCCGTTTGACGGACTCATGCGGTCCAGTCTTCCGTGACCGCTTTCGTGGCCGCATTGGAACGCCATATTTGTATTTGGTTACAGATGTTTGTTTGGTAGCCAACGTGAAACAGGGCCGCAATTTTGGCCGCTTTTACTACGCCACAAAAGCCCACACCGGCGTCAGAACTCGGAAGCCGTCAAGCGACACAAGCTGACAGTTGCACGCCACTATCAATCAAATCTCCTTGCTATCATTAATGTTGTTTCGTATCGCTGCACCATTGTAGATGGAGTCGGCATCATGAAGCACGTGATCCACGGCGTGGCAACAGCCACGGCAATAAGCATATCCGGACTAATGGCCTCGTCAGCACCGGCTCAGGCCTATCAGGTCGACTGTGCGATCCTCCTTTGCCTTGCGGGCGGGTGGCCTGCCTCCGCGCCCTGCGCCCATGCCAGAGCGGTCTTCATTCGGCGGATCACGCCATGGCCGATCGAGCCGCCCTTACAAATCTGGCGGTGTCCGATGGGTGTGTCGTTCAAAGACCCCAGTCCAATGTCGCCTATGGAACGCCTTTATGACATCACGTTCCGCGATCCGCCCGAACCGCAGGAATCGACTCCGATACCCCTTGTCCGCGTCAAAGCGGATGAACAAGCCGACATCGACATCTCGGGCGACGCCTTTGATTTCGTGCGCAGCATACGGGTCTATCACATCCAGTATCGCCAGCACGAAAACCGAGATGGCGACTGCAATCGCAGCGACTCGACGCGATTGGGGTCCTACGGCGTGCAGGGCGACTACCGATGGACAAGATCCACCGTGGGCCAAGTGCCGGCCGCATCCGGCCTGAGCATCCCGAATGGATGTGGCAGCTACTTTTACCGTTCCGTCTTCGTCGACTGGCGTGATCACGCCGGGAACTATGGTTCTGAAGAAGTTCGCTACTGACAAAATCTGCGCGCGGTTTTGCCGCGCGCGTCATCTCAACCCCGCACGGGAGGCTGTGCAAAACCCCTGAAAAGGAGACGACGCCAGACCGTGAAGCCTGACGCCGTGCTAGAAAACTCCGTGAACAAGAGTTTCCTAGCGCACCGCCAAAACACCTGCAACCAGCAAAGTTGTTTTGCTGGCAAGAATGTTGTTGTCTCACGACATGGCGTCGGATCTCCAAGGAGACCTCGACCATGGAACCTACGACCGGCCTGATCCTGCGACGGATCACGCAGACAAATCTCTCTGTTGCTGCGCACAAGCTTGCTACCCTCATCCTCGATGCCATCGCCTGGAAGGATGGCTACAACGGTTTGTCGCGCGGAACGGCAGCCTTCACCCTCTCTGCCCTAGCGGAGAAGATGGGTGTCTCACGACAATATCTTTCGGTTCTTTTGAGCGAACTTGAGACGTCGGAGTTGCAGCTCGAGCGGGCGAAGCCGAATGGCAAGTTCGCGCCCTGGATCTTTCGGTTTTCCGCCTTCGACGAGGAGAGTGAAACCCATGATCTCGTGTCAGGTGAAGGCGACACATCACTATCTAGAGATAATAATAACAAAACTATCTTCTCAGGGCTGATCGAAATCACCGCGAGTTCGAACGTTTTCCAGACCAGTTGGGCGGAGCTCATCAAAGCAGCGAAGGCCACGTTGCCCTGCTGGAACATCGACACCCAGGTCATCTGGGATCGCTTCCTCGCCTTCAACCGGTCCCGAGGCAACGGAAAGGTGCCGGCCGGCTTCCTGCTTGGCTTCATGCGCCGATGGCGAAATTCGTGGGGAACTCCAACTCGTCCCGCGGTCAAGCCGCCCGCGAGACCAATAACGGATCCCAAAGAGCGCGAATTGCTGAGACAGATGCAAGCCGCACCAACTGCGAACCGCCAGTTCCACGCGTCCGACTTGTGTCGCTTGATCGGACACGCTGCCTACGAAGCGCGAGTACTGGAAGTAATCCGCAAGTTTGGGTGTCAGAGGTTCTCAGCAACCTTGGCGGTGCACGGACGAGCGGTGTTAGCAGGGGAAATTTCCAGGTAGGTTCGCTTGCTCGGACTTGGAGTCCATGAAAGCCCCGCTACAGATGTCAAGTTCCGATAGTGAAGTTTATGTTAAATTTCGAAGAATTCAGCGCGTAGGGACTTATTATGCAGCCTAAAGTCGACATCAAACTGCATCGGATTGTTTCATCCGAGCAGACAAATGTTGCTGACTACATTTAGATCGTTCCGTTCCTCCATTAATCGTGAAGCATCTGATGTGATGTCAATTTCCAGGCCAGAGTCCTTTTCTTGCAGAATCGCTGGCTACCCGTCACGCGCCCACGCAATTGCGGACTCGGTATCGCTGGATTCGAACCACTGCATCTCGGAGCCCGTCAATAGGTTGACCACCCGTGCGCCCCATTCCATCCATCTGCGTTCTCCGACAACCGCTATGCGACCGAAATCGTTCGCGTGGGCGGTGTCGACCTTCAGATCTTCTAGCATCGCCGAAGGCTCTTCGTAGCCCTCGAAACTTGTAAGGTCGAGAACCAGACCCGGATTATCGGTTGTTCCAAGACGCTCATGAAGCAGCGCGTGCATTTACTTGAATTCTGTCTCCGTCAACTTGCCTTCGCAGACGAGCCCGATGACATCATCACGCTCGGTCAGCGTTTCCTTGAACATTGGTCTTCTCCTTTTCACTTGCGTTGCCGTGACCGTAGAGATCGGCGTTCTGATGAGCGCGATCCTCGTGCTCGAATTCGAGGCTGGAATGGCTGATGCCGAATTCTTCCTTCAGCCGCTCCTTGATCGCGCTCTTGATCTCTTCGATCTTCGACCATCCCTCGGCTGCCACGACGACATGACAGTCGAGCGCAGCCTCGTGCTCTTGCATTTGCCAGAGATGGACGTGGTGGACGTCGGCGACGCCTTCGACTTTCCGCATCGCTTCGACGACGGCCTCGTTGTCGATGTCCGGCGGGCTCCCGAGCATCAGGGTTCGGATTGGGCCGCCTATTTCAGTGAAAGACAGATACAGGATGTAGGTCGCGATGCCGATGGTGATGGCAGGATCGACCCAACGCATGTCGTAAAGGATGATCAGCGACCCAGCGACGATAACCGCGACCGAAGCAAGCGCATCCGAAAGGTTGTGGAGAAAAAGCGCACGGATGTTCACGCTCCCCTTCTGCATCGAATAGGTCAGCATTGCGGTCAGCGTGTCGACCACAAGCGCGATTCCACCGAGAATGACGACGGTCCACCCCATGACTTCGGGTGGATCAATCATGCGCATGCCACCTTCGTAGATCAGATAGAAGCCGATCACGATGAGGGTGGTGTAGTTGATCAGGGCCGCGACGATTTCGACCCGGCCATAGCCGAAGGTCATGCGCTCATCGGCCGGGCGGCGCGCGATCTTGCGTGCGGCAAAGGCAATGACAAGCGAGGCCATATCGGAAAAGTTGTGCAGCGCATCGGCGATCAGTGCCAGGCTGCCCGACAATATGCCCCCGACGATTTGCGCAACGGTAAGAAGCCCGTTCGCCCAGATCGCGATGGCAACCCGCCGATCGCCAGAATCCGGATCGATATGCGCGTGCCCGTGGTCATGTGGCATTGGCAGGCTCCTCATGCGCGTGTGTCGCGCGTCGGTCAGTCTTGAGGCGGTCGCTGCGGAAACCACGAACGCGCGCATTCATCCAGTGGCGTATGATATGACGGTAAAGGGCACCACGCAGCCATCCAAAGGATTGCTCATGGGAAAAATAGAAGGCGTCCGGCGTATCAAACACGCCGAAATCCTGCACGATGCCGGTTTTCTGAATGTAGGTATCTTCTCCGTTCCAGGCGACGGGAGGCGCGCCAAGGCAATCCGTGCCCGCGCCATAACCGCAGAGACTTTCTGTGTCCGAGAATGACGTTTGCAGGACATCGAGGAAAGCGTCATCCAGGATGAAGCCTTCAAGGTTGATCCAGGCACCTTGAAATTCGATCTCGACCCATGAGTGGAGAATTTCCTGCGGAGCAAGCGGATACACCAGCTCAGGGACAACACCGCGCTGCAAGCCTTTGTGGATCGTAAACCCATGCAACCGGCAACGAATGCCGACACCACGCAGCAGCGCCATCAAGAGCGTGCTTTTGGTATTGCACTGCCCATAGCCGTCGGAAAGCACTTCGGATGCGGGGATGTCGTCAGCTCGATTGTATCCGAACGCGATTTCATTCCGAACGAAATCATAGGCAGCTCCGATCCGATCGTATTCGGATAAGCCGCGCCAGCTGCGGTTCTCAATTAGACGCGCAAGAGGCGCGGCATCAAAATCCAGTAGTTTGGTGGGTACAAGTAGGGGGTCGATCATCTGCAACGGGTCGCTCCTCGAATCGTCTTGGAACAAGACTAATTGCTATAGTCACTATAGCTTCAATCCTTTCTTTCAGAAAGAATCTCCCGCAACTATTTGTCCGTGTGAACCGCTTTGTGGTGTTCGCCGTGTGCGTCGCGCAGGATGTCGATACCGCCCCAGGCCGCGATCCCGGCGACGATCACACCGACGACAAGGTCCGGCCAGTTGGTTCCTAGCCAAGCGACGAGGCCACCGGCCACGACGATCCCGAGGTTCGCGGCGAAATCGTTGTAACTGAAGGTGTTGGCCGCGCGGATATTGACGTTTGGATTTTTGAGCTTAGCGAGCAGCCAAACGCAGACTGCGTTGATAGCCGCCGCGATCAGGGCCATTGCAATCATGATCGTCCCGAGCGGATCTGACCCACCGATGTAGCGGCGCCACGCATCGTAGAGGATGCCTGCAGCGAACAGGATCAGCAGCCCGCCGGAAACGTTCGCCGCCCCGCGTTTCCATTTGGCGGATCGGGACAAAGCGAAAAGGCTGATCGCGTAGACGAAGCTGTCGGAGAGGTTATCGAGCCCGTTGGCGATCAGGGCACTTGAGTCGCCGAAGGCGCCTGTTGCGAAAAAAGCCACGGCCAAACCGATATTGAGCGCCAGAACGATCCAAAGCGTCCGTCTCTCCATTGAATCTTGTCTAGCGGCCATTTTGTGGTTCCAGCTTGTGTTGTACGACACATTAACTTCTGCGGCAGATCTGCGTTCCAGCCGGAATGTTGGCTGAATTCCTTCAGGCCCCGATTTCCTCGTGTTCGGTCAAGCATTCCGAATGGTCCCGCAACACCTCAAGCACCTTGCAATCTCCCGTCCGCCCGCCGCTGCATTCGTGAACCATGCGTTTCAGTTCCGTGCGCAGCGCCTTCAGGCGGGCCATGCGCTGCTCCACCTGTTTGAGCTGGCGACGCGCGATGGCATCAGCCTCATCACAGGGCCGGTTGGGATGGTCGCTGAGGTCGAGCAGCTCGCGGATCGCATCGAGCGAGAAACCGAGTTGTCGCGAATGGCGGATGAAGGACAGCCGGTCGAGCTGTGCATTGTCGTAGCGCCTCTGCCCGCCTTCGGTCCTGCCAGGTTCGGGCATGAGCCCAATCTGTTCGTAGTACCGGATGGTCTGCACCTTCGTGCCAGTCTTCTTTGACAGAGTACCGATCGTGAGCATTTTCGCCTCCATGAAAAAGATACAGTTTGTGTAGGTTTTGCCGTCGGAATAAACAAGTGTCGGTTTCACAGACGCGTGAGTTCAAGCTATACCATGATTTCGTGCTTGAACCTCTAGCGGCTAGAGGATGTATCCGCACTTGCAATAAGAATCAAAAACAGGCGAACAGGATTGTCCCTTACATCGGCACAGAAGTTTCTTTGGGTTTTGGCAGGCGTGGCAGCGCTTGCCTTCGTATGGCTCTTGCTATGGTCCGATTATCGTGCCGATAGCGCCCGAACTGACGCCGAGCCGCCTTTTTTCGCTGAGTTCGAACTGACGGACCACCAGGGTATGGTTCAAACCGAGGAGGACTTTGCGGGGCGCTGGATGCTGGTTTTTTTCGGCTTTACCAACTGCCCCGACGTCTGCCCGACGACCCTATCTGAGGTCGCGGCGGTGATGGACGGTCTGGGCGACGATGCCGCCAAGGTCCAGCCGATTTTCATCACCATCGACCCCGAACGGGACACGCCCGCCGCACTCGCCGAATACGTCCCGCTGTTCGATGCGGGCATCATCGGTCTGACCGGCACGCCGGAACAGATCGCCGCCACATCCGAGACGTTTCCGATCTTCTTTGAACGCGTCGAAGAGGCTGCGGCGCCGGATGGTTACACGATGGGCCACACGTCGCATTTGTTCCTCTTCGATCCCGACGCGGGCTTCGCCGACTCGTGGCCCTACGGCACCTCCGCCGAAGAGATACTCGCCGATCTGGAAGAGAGGTTCTGACCGACATGAACCGTATGTCCGGAGAAACAGCCCTCGGGCTGGCGTGGATCATCGCGCTCGTCGCCTCGCTTGCCGTGCTTTTTGTCGGCGAGGTGCTGGGGCAGACGCCCTGTGTGCTGTGCTGGTTCCAGCGCGCCTTCATGTTCCCCTTGGCCATTGTCCTCGGGCTCGGCCTTTGGTGGCGGGACGGCCGCGTGGGGCGCTACGGCATCGCATTGGCGCTTGGCGGCGGCGCAATCGCCCTCTGGCACATGGGGCTGTACGTCGGTCTTGTTCCCGAACGCGTCCAGCCCTGCACGGCCACCGGCCCCTCTTGCACCGATGACAACCAACTGGTCTTCGGCATCCCTATCCCGCTGATGGCGCTCGCCGCCTTCGCGCTGATCGGGGCGCTGTCGGCCCTTTCATTGAAGGACACACGAACATGAATCGACGCGGCCTGATCCTGTCCGTTCTTGCCCTCGGCGCCGCCGGTTTCGGCGGAGCCACCTGGTTTGCAATCCGCCCCGGCCCAGTGGCCGAAGCGGAGCCCGTTGCTCCGGAACTTGCGGAGGCGATGATCCGCCCCTACTCGCCCATCCTCGGGCCTGCGGATGCGCCCGTCACGATCGTCGAATTCTTCGATCCGGCCTGCGAGGCCTGTCGCGCCTTTCATCCCATCGTGAAGGACATCATGGCCGAGCATGGGGAAGCTGTCCGCGTCGTGATCCGCTACACGCCCTTCCACGGCGCGGCATCCGAGGAAGCCATCCGCGTGCTCGAAGCGGCGCGCATGCAGGACGTTTACGTGCCGGTGCTCGAGGCCGTTCTGCGGGAACAGCCGAGATGGGCGTCGCACGGTGCCCCGGCGCCTGGCCTGATCCTTCAGATCGCCGCCACGGCCGGACTCGATGCCGAAGCCGCGCGCACGCAAATGCTGGCACCCGGTGTCGTGGCGATCCTTAACCAGGATCGTGCTGACGTCGAGGCCGTGGGAATTCGCCAGACGCCCACATTCTTTGTGAACGGCAAGCCGCTCGATCCATTCGGGGAGGCAGAGTTGCGTCGTCTGGTGGCCGCCGAAGTCGCTGCCGCGCAAAGCTGAATGGAAAGGGCAGGATCAGAACGATGAAAAAGTATATTTTGACTGGCACACTGGCCGCGCTTTTGACCCTTGGAGGGCTCTCGGTGCCCGCGCTGGCCGGACCCGAGGATGTTGTCGTCGAGAACGCGTGGTCCCGCGCCTCCATCGGGATGAACCGTCCCGGGGCCGCTTACATGACGATCCGCAACACTGGCGACGAGCCGGTGACGCTGATCGGCCTTACAACACCGCTCGCGATGATGCCCGAAATCCACGAGACGAAGACCAATGCCGAAGGTGTGAGCTCCATGAGCCCGGCGGGGGAGATCGCGATCGCCCCGGGCGAGAGCGTCGCGCTCGAACCGGGGGGCCTGCACGCAATGCTGATGCGGCTACAAGAACCGATGACGGAAGGGGACACCTTTCCGCTGACCCTGCTTTTCGACGACGGAGGCGAAGTGACGGTCAAGGTGCCGATCCTCGGAATCGCCGCGCGGGGGCCAGAGGACTGATGCGGCGACGGGCGGTCCTGGGGTACGGCGCGGCTGGTGTCGGGGCGGTCGCCCTGATGCTCTTCGTCGGTTGGTGGCAGGTCGATGGACCCGGTGGACCCGAACCTGTCGGGCAGCGGCCTGTGGCCCTGACCGAGATGGATTTCCGTCTGACGGATCATGAGGGCAACGCGGTCGGGCCGGAAACCCTGATCGGTCGCCCGACGATGGCGTTCTTCGGCTTCACCTACTGTCCCGATGTCTGCCCGACCACGCTTTCTGACATTTCGGGATGGCTCGACGATCTGGGAGACGAGGCCGACGAGATGAACGTGGTTTTCATCACGGTCGATCCCGAGCGCGACACTGTCGAAACGATGGCCGAATATGTCGGCTACTTCCATCCGGCGATCCGCGGCTGGACGGGACCGGAAGAGCAGATAGCGCGCGTCGCGGACGGCTTCCGCGCCACCTACGAGCGAGTACCGGCGGAGAGCGGCGATTACACGATGAACCACACCGCGAGCGTCTTCCTGTTCGCAGCCTCTGGGCGATTCGTCACCATGATCGACTATCACGAGCCCAAAGAATTCGCGGTGCCGAAGATCCGCCGCGCGCTGGAAGAAGAAATGGAGGGGGCGACATGAGGCTCAGAACTTTGGCGGCTTGTGTCGCAATTGCGGGGACGGTTTCGGGAGCGGCTATCGCCATCTCTGATTCCATGTCGAAAGAACCCGTGCCGCCGGAACTTGCCCAGGCAGGTAGCTGGATGCCCCAAGGTCCTGAAGCCCCCCAGAACGTTGACATCCCCGTGACGCTGCCCGCGGCGGCATGGGCAGACGATGCACCCGACCTCAGCCCGCTGCCCCTTCTGCAGGCCGCGTTTGCCGACAGGCCGGTGCAAGCGATCGAGCCACCCCTGTCGACGTGGTCGCGCGACATTGCTCCGGGCGAAACGCTCGATTTCTTGCTGTCAGAGGCCGGTCTTGCGGCACCTGACAGAGCCGAAGTTGCCCTCGCGCTTGGTGCGGAATACGATCTGCGACGGCTGCGGCCGGGGCACTCGGTCACTGTCGCTTCGACCGTGGACGGCAGCCCCCGCACCGTCTCACTCGCCGTCGAGGACGGGGTTCGGATCGAGGTGGTTTTCGGCGAGCAGATGTCCACGCAGGTCGTGGCTCCGGATCCGGAAATCGTAACCCTTGCCGGCGAAGCCATGATCGACAGCTCGATCTTCGCGGCACTCGACGAAGCCGGCATACCCGCCCGTTTTTCCGTGGACCTTGCGCAGATGCTGGGTGGGACCGTGGATTTCCGCCGCGAGATGGCCGGTGGCGAAACACTAAGGCTTCTCTGGCGTGAGGCGCGGGTCGGAGAGGACAGGATCGGACAGCCCGAACTCGCCTTCGCCGCACTGGAGATCGGCGGTTCGCTTTACGAGATCGTATGGCCGGACGACGGCAGCGGTCAGGCGACGATCTACGTCGATGGCGAGGTGCTGCGCGTCTTCGCACAGCCGGTAGAGGGTGCGCGCCTCAGCTCGGTGTTCGGACGCCGCACGCATCCGGTCTTTGGCAACGTCCGGATGCACACCGGCGTCGATTTTGCAGCGGCACGTGGGACACCGGTTCAAGCGACGGCACCGGGGCGGGTCAATTTCATCGGCTGGCGCGGCGGATATGGTCGCGTGGTCGAAATCTTGCACGGCTCCGACACCATGACGCGCTACGCGCATCTGAGCGCCGTGCCGGAAGACTTGGCACAAGGCCAACGCGTTGCGGCGGGAGACGTGATCGGCCGCGTCGGCGCGACTGGCACGGCGACAGGTCCGAACCTGCACTATGAGGTGCTCGTGGATGGGCGCCCGACTGACCCCCTCTCTGACGACCGGCTCGCCGAAGCGGCCGAGAGCGATGCGGATGATACCGCCGCGCTCTCGCGTCTGGCCGAGGCGCGGGCGCTTCTGAATGAAAACCTCGGCAGCGAGATTGCCAAAACGACAACCGAAAGGCTCTGACCCATGAAACGCATGACACAAGTTCTTGCCATCACGCTCGCCCTGTTCCCAGCGGCCCAGGCCCTCGCAGAGGCAACGGCGATCGACGTCCGCAAGACCAACGGATGCGGCTGCTGCCTCTCGTGGATGAAACATCTCGAAGAGAACGGGTTTGTGCCGACCGGCCAGGACATGTTCGGCGGGCTTCTCGTGCGCTTCAAGCTAGACAACGGCGTGCCGCAGCGCATGGTCTCCTGCCACACCGCGCTCATTGACGGCTACGTGATCGAGGGCCATGTACCGGCCGCTGACATCCGCCGCCTTCTCGAGGAGCGCCCGGACGCCGTCGGCCTCGCTGTTCCGGGGATGCCCTATGGCTCGCCCGGCATGGGGCCAGAAGACGACCGCGAGGCCTATGATGTCTTCCTCATCCGCAAGGACGGGTCGACGGAAGTCTTTTCGAGCTACGCCGAAGGATAATCTGGCCCGCCCATGGAAAATCTGTCTCCGATAATGCTCGGCTTTCTCGGAAGTCTTGCCGCCGGATCGCTCACAGCAGTCGGAGCAGTTCCCGTGCTGTTCGGGCGCATCCCGTCTCGGGCCACACGCGATCTGTCGCTCGGCTTCGCTGCCGGTGTGATGCTCGCCGCTTCTTTCTTTTCGCTGATCATCCCGGCATTGGATGCGGCGGAGCCGATGTTCGAAAACGGCGCGATGCCTGCGGCCATCGTATGCGTTTCGATTCTTCTGGGCATGGGGGCTGTCGCCCTGATGAACGAAAAGCTGCCGCACGAGCACTTCAAGACGGGACGCGAAGGGCCCGAAGCGGCGTCTTTGCGGCGGGTCTGGCTGTTCATCATCGCAATCACGATCCACAACTTCCCCGAAGGCCTTGCGGTTGGGGTCGGCTTCGGATCCGGAGGTATGGAGGGCGGTCTGCCGCTCGCCATCGGCATCGGGCTTCAGAATGCGCCCGAAGGATTGGCCGTCGCTGTATCTCTGCTGGGCGAGGGATATCCGAAGCTGCGCGCCTGGGGCATCGCGGCGCTGACGGGCATGATCGAGCCGATTGGCGGTTTGCTCGGGGCCGGCATCATCACACTGTCGGAACCGCTGCTTCCATGGGGTCTGGCCTTTGCCGCGGGCGCAATGCTCTACGTCATTAGCCACGAAATCATCCCCGAAACCCATCGCAGCGGCCATCAGAACAGGGCGACGCTCGGTCTCGCAGTCGGGCTCGTTCTGATGCTGTTCCTTGATGTCTGGTTGGGATGAGGCAATGTCACTAAACAAGGTATCTCCGATGATCGGCGTCTTCGCAGCACTTGCTGCGTTCGCGATCGATCAGATCACCAAAGCCATTGTCGTTGCGAATGCCGTCACTTTAAGCGCCGGAATTCCCGTGTTTCCGGGATTCAACCTCGTCTTTTATCGTAATGACGGCGTGACTTTCGGGATGTTGGGCGGCGCGCCGTGGTGGAGCCTCATCGCTTTCGCTCTTGCCATCTGTGTTTGGCTGGGGGTTATGCTGTTTCGCGCCGACAATGCGGTGGAAACGCTTGCCTACGGTGCGATCATTGGCGGAGCCCTGGGCAATGTCATCGATCGTGTGCGGTATCGGGCTGTAACAGACTTTCTCGATTTCTACATTGGCACAACACATTGGCCTGCCTTCAACTTGGCCGATGTATTTGTCGTCAGTGGCGTGGGGCTCTTGCTCGCCGCGCCATGGATCAGCGCGCGGCGTTCGATCAAGTCGTGAAGCCGGAAATTCTGAACCGCATCGCTCTGCGCCACCGTTTGCTTTCGCGGATGACGCTTGGTTTCGCCGCCGGGGCGATGACCGTTCTGACTTTCCCGCCTCTTTCGATTCTCCTGCTCGTTCCCGTTGCCTATTCCGCGTTGTTTGTCGGGCTTCGCGATCTCTCCTTCGGGCGCGCTTTCCTCGTCGGCTGGGCGTTTGGTCTCGGCCAGTTCGGTTTCGGGATTTGGTGGATCGCGGAAAGTTTCTACGTCGAGGCCGAGCGGTTTGGGACGATGGCGATTCCGGCGGTCGCGGGATTGTCCGCAGGTCTCGCGATTTTCCCAGCCATTGCCGCTGCGCTTTTTGCCGAAATCGCGCGGCGCGGAGCCATGGGCAGTCTCTTGGCCTGCCTCCTGTTCGCGACCTCCTGGACCGTGGCCGAGTGGTTGCGTGGTCACGTTCTGACAGGGTTTCCCTGGAACCTGGCCGGTTACGCACTTGTAGACTACGCCGCCCTTCGCCAGACCGCCGCCTGGGTCGGAAGCTATGGGCTAAGCTTTCTCACCGTGTTCGTCGCGGTACTCCCTGGCGCGGCTGCTATGGCGTCCGGGCGGCAACGATTGACCATCTCGCTCATG
The DNA here is from genome assembly GCF_003008555.2 of Pukyongiella litopenaei. NCBI lineage: Bacteria > Pseudomonadati > Pseudomonadota > Alphaproteobacteria > Rhodobacterales > Paracoccaceae > Pukyongiella > Pukyongiella litopenaei. The sequence goes on from NZ_CP043620.1 coordinate 68,661, forward strand.
GCGCTGGCCGGAATCGCGACGATGTGGGCTGTCGGCACGCTGCGCCTCCAGTCGGATGCACAACAGCCACCCGGTGTCGACCTGCGCATCGTCCAGGGCAACATTCCACAAGAGGAGAAATGGGCTCCCGAGAACCGCGAGGCGACCTTCGCGCGCTATCTTGAGCTTTCAACCCGGCCCGGCGATTTCGACGTGCTTCTCTGGCCGGAAACCGCCTTTCCGGGTTTCCTCGATGAGGATACGGAGGCACGGGCCCGCATTGCCGCAGCGCTACCAGACGGCAGAGTGCTGCTTACCGGTGTGCCGGACCGTGTACCGAGCGAGGATGGCACCCGATATTTCAACACGGTCCAGGCATTTGACGAGACCGGCGAGATCCTGACCGGATACGCGAAACACCATCTCGTGCCCTTCGGCGAATATGTGCCATTCCGCGGCTGGTTGCCCATCGAGCGGCTCACGGCGGGTCTGGGCGATTTTACGCCCGGACCGGGCCCGAGAACGCTTGCGCTTCCGGGTGTGCCGCTGGTCGCCGTGGCGATCTGCTATGAGATCATCTTCCCAGGGCATGTGGTCGACGACCTGTTCCGGCCGGACTGGATTTTCAACGCGACAAACGATGCCTGGTTTGGCACCAGCATCGGACCCGAGCAGCATCTGGCTTCCGCACGTATGCGCGCCGTAGAGGAAGGCCTTCCAGTCATCCGAGCCGCGAATACGGGCATCTCTGCGGTCATCGACGCGAGCGGAGAGATCGTTGCGCGGCTCGATACCGGCGAAACGGGCATCATCGACGCTAGCCTGCCCTCCGCGCGACCGCCGACACTCTACGCGAGCTTCGGGGACTGGATGCTGTTGGCGCTCATCTTGGCTTCGTGGAGCTGGGCAATGGCGCCAATGCGACGGCTCACTACCGCCGCATGAGAAAGACCGTCATGCAAAGATGTGGATAGGTGTCCCGTCCTTCACCATTGCATAGATGTCCTCGATCTCCCGATCCGTGACCGCGATGCAGCCAGCTGTCCAGTCGCGGACATTTGTCGGGTCGATGCCGGGGCGTGGGCCACCATGGATGAAGATGTCGCCGCCGGGGGAAAGGCCCTGCGCTTCGGCAAAGGCGATGTCGGCCTCGTTCGGATAAGAGATGCCAATCGAAAGATGGTAGGTGCTGTTGGGGTTTCGCCTGTCGATTGTGTAAACTCCTTCCGGAGTCCGGCCATCCCCCTCGAATTGTTTGTGACCCTCAGGAGCGAAACCCAGCCCGACCGGATAGGTTTGCAAGACGCGATCGGCTCCGTCGAGAACAAGCAAGCGCTGTCCCTTGTAAAGCCGAACACGGGTGACTTCGGGTCCGTCATAGCTGCGGAACTTGCTGGCACACCCGGACAGAAACGCTACCAGCCCGCCCAACAGGACGGCGCGGCGGGGAAATCGGATGGTTTTCACTGCTCGATGCCTCTTTCGTGAGGTCTGTTATGGACATTACGTTACCTTGCAAATGCTGCGTGATCAATGTCCGTGGGCAAGCGCGGCCTTTGCCATCTGTGGGCCAACCTGCTCACCGCCGGACGGCGGCGCCTTGGCCTCTTGGCTGTTCAGCAGGCGCAGGGCATTGGCCACCACCAGCAATGACACTCCTACGTCGGCTGCAATCGCGCCCCACATCGATGCCAGTCCGAACGCGGTAGCGACAACGAAAACGCCCTTGGTCGCCAAGGAAATACCGATGTTCTGATGAATGATCGACATTGTCCGGCGCGAATGACCGATCAGCCAAGGCACCTTGCCGAGATCGTCGGTCATCAGGGCTATATCCGCCGTCTCGATTGCCGCGTCCGAACCAACGGCACCCATTGCGATGGCGTAATGCGCGCGCGCCATGGCCGGGGCGTCGTTGACCCCGTCGCCGATCATGGCCACCATGTCATGCGTTTCGACCAGTTCTTCGATGGCAGTCACCTTGTCTTCGGGCAGAAGCTCGGCACGGACCTCGTCGATGCCGACCTCGGCTGCAACAGCGCGCGCTGTCCGCTCGTTATCACCGGTCAGCATGACGATGGTCTTCACACCCTGCGCGTGAAGCTGCGCCACGATGCCTTTGGCATCCGGGCGGATACGGTCGCGCAATTCCAAGATGCCGGTGACACCGGTGTCGTCGCCCACGGCAACAAGGGTGCTGCCAGCCCCTTCGATGCGGTCGCGCAAATCCTTCGGAATGGCGTCGCCGAAACCCTTCTCCTCGGCAAACCGGTCCGACCCCAGCCAGATCGACCGGCCGTCTGTGCGTCCTTCAAGTCCCCTGCCCGGAACGGTTCGGGTATCTTCCGCGGCGGATACCTTGATGCCGTCGGCTTCTGCCCGCGCAAGAATGGCGCGCGCCAAGGGATGCGAGGAACGTGCCTCCAGCCCAGCGGCGAGGGTCATCAGATCTTGCGCCGATGCTTTGCCCAGCGGATGCACCGCCGCCACCTCGGGCTCGCCCATGGTGATCGTGCCGGTCTTGTCCATGGCCAGTGCAGTGGTCTTGCCCGGTGCCTCAACATATGCACCGCCCTTGATCAGCACCCCGGCCCGCGCTGAGGCGGTGAGTGCAGCGACGATGGAGACCGGTGTCGAGATGACCAGAGCGCATGGGCAAGCGATCACCAGCAGCACGAGTGCATTGTAGAACCAATAATCCCAGGCCCCCCCGAAAATGAGCGGCGGCAGCAGGGCAATTGCAATGGCGAGAGCCATGACGATAGGCGTATAGATGCGGGCGAATTTCGCCACCCACTGCTCCACCGGCGCGCGGCGGGCATGGGCGTCGCCGACCATGCGGATAATCTTGGCCAACACGGTGTCCGAGGCGGCCTTCGTGGCGCGCACCGTCAGTGTGCCTTCGCCGTTGATCGTACCGGCATAGACTTCGTCGCCCCGTTCCTTTGGGACCAGCGCACTCTCTCCGGTGATCGGCGCCTGATCGACGGCCCCTGCCCCATCGACAACCTCACCATCCAATGGGATGCGGTCTCCGCCGCGCACGATGAAACGTGCGTTGATAGCAACCGCAGAAGCCGGAACGTCCGCTTCCGAGCCGTCATCATGAAGAACTCTTGCCGTCGGCGGCGCGAGGTCGAGCAGAGCTGAAACCGCATTCCTCGCACGCCCGACGCTCCAGCTTTCGAGGTAGAGCGAGAGCGAAAAGAAGAACGCGACTGTCGCCGCCTCGAAAAATTCGCCAAGCCCGATGGCACCGGCCACGGCGACCACCATGAGCAGGTTCATGTCGGGCGACAGCCGCCGAGCGGACGACCATGCCTTGGGTGCCACGAGCCAGACACCGAACAGGATCGCAACCGCGAACAGCCCTGCCTCGACCAGTGGCATCGGCGCTTCGCCGTGACCCGCGAAGAGGCCGAGCGCCCCGCCCATGCCGGTCTCGATGATGTGCCACAGAAATCCCGCGGCCCAGAAGCCTCCACTGAGCGCCGTAAACAGCCGCTGTCTTGCAAGATGGGCCGCCTGGTCGACCGACGCGTTCTCGGCATCCCAAGGCTTGGCGGTCATGCCGGTGCTTGCGACCAGTTCTGCAATTTCGCCGTCCGATAAACTCTTGGCGCTGTCGAGAATAGTCATCCGCCCATTGATCACGTCGAACGCGAGATGCTCGGCCCCGCCGATCTTCGGGCCGACCACCTTGTTCAGGATTGCTACCTCCTCGGCGCAATCGAGGCCGGACACCTGAAAACTGCGCCCGCCCGCTGGCGCGGGGGTCGCCGGAACGATGTCGCCGCACGTTCCGGCGCTCCCGCAGCAGCTGCCGCCGCTTGTCTGGGCATCTTCGGCGTGATCGTGGTCGTGACGATGGGTGTCGGGCGGCATGAATGGACCTCTGGATTCGGGTGCTTTACCATGACATAGCCCCTACAGTAGCTAGAGCTTCAAGAGCAAAATACGGTGGTATTTCAGTTTGTTTTATTGCTAGAGGATGCGGCGACCGGCTCCATCACGCCTTGAGGCATGAAAAGCCGATGCAAAGAAAAACAGACACGAAAGGAAGCTTGATGCGGGTTTTGATGCTGAAGCAAAAAATAATTGTTGCAGTGGCGCTGTCTCTTACGGCCGGGTGCGCAATCCAGCCGACTGGACCGGGCGACTCGGCAGACCGGCGGGGCAAAGTTCCCGAAGCCGTGATTGCAATGGCTGCCCCGGATCAGGATGTTGCAACCGCGCGCTTGGTGCCCGAGGACGGGTGCTACTGGTACAAACACAGCGGCCCCGTAGAAACAACCTTGCTGCCGCTGCGCACGGCGAACGGCAATCGTATCTGCACCCCTCGCGAAACTTAATTGCGTTTGCCGTCCGCTGCTTGGCTTAGCTGCGGGCAGTCACGCTGTCCTCCGCCGAGTAAAGATAGGCGGTAGAGCCGGTCTCGACGTTCGGGTAAAGATCATTGATATGAGCCATGACCATCCGTACGCAGCCCGAACTTGCGCGGCCACCGATACTCCGTGGGCTCGGAGTGCCATGGATGCGCAAAAGGGTATCGCGATCCCCGACGTAGAGATACAGCGCCCTCGATCCAAGCGCGTTTTCCGGTCCCGGTTCCATGCCATCGGCAATGTCAGCATAAAGTTCGGGGTCGCGATTGATCATGCTCTGTGTCGGTTGCCAGTGCGGCCACCTGACCTTGCGCTTGATGGTATAGACACCCGGCTCGTAGAGGTTCCCCCGCGCGATGGCCACGCCGTAGCGCATCGCGGTTCCACCCTCTTCAATGTGGTAAAGATATCGTGCGACCGCGTCGACATGGATATCTCCCGGCACGAGACCGGCCTTCGCGACCACACGTTGCGGTAGGAACCGCGGGTGCAATCCCCATGGGTTGGAAGTCTCGGCAACATAACCCTGAGGCGTCACCTGTGCGTCCCATTCAGCCTTCTGAGCCTCGGTGGGCCAAGTGTCGGCAAAAGCCATACCGGGACCGGTCACCGAAAAAAGCGCCGTTGTTGTCTGAATGAAGTGTCGTCTTGTCAGCATTTCGTACCCTTTCGGTTCTCACCGGCGATTGATGGCAAGAACGGTATGTGTTCTCCTTGAACAGATAGGACTTCTAGTGGCTAGAGGTTCAAGGGCAAATTTTCGTAAGTAGACATGCGATCCTTGCAGTTTCCAGTTTGCTAGGGAGGAGAAAACTGCTCGCACAATACCTGGTCCGAAGTTGCGCAGCGACAATTCGTTAAGTCGCAGATTGTCTGGAAATTTAGGCACAGCGGCTTCGATATCGCGACCATGAGATCGGGAACGTCACGGCACAGGGAACTTGCGCCACTCGCAAATGCTACGATGCCATCTCTGGCTCCGGCTCTCATTCCGTTATTTCGCCCCGTTACAACCTTCACCCACTGGAGCTTCAAGCGATCAATTGTCACAAAAACGTGAGACGAATGGCTAACGAACGCTTTGGGCTGGAAAAGCCTTGTCGCATTCGAACGGAAAGTGGCTTAAACGATCATCTGGGGCGGCACTAAAGCGTGCCAGGTCAAGCCGGTGTCAGCCTCGACAAATGACCTATATTAGGTCAGCTTTCCACATGCGATACCTCCCGTTCCCCGTCACCTCGCGGATCAAACCGCTTGCCTCCATCCATGCGAGATTGCGCTGAACGGCGGCGCGGCTGGCTCCGGTCATGGCCTCAGCCATCGGGGCGGAGACCAAGGGCCATTCCGTGAAAACCTTTCGCAAGGCAACCGGCGTGCGGCCAGATAATTGCGCCATGACGTTTTCTGCCCGCCCGATCCACACTTCAATATCATCAAGTGTTCGCATCGCCGTTAGAATTGCGCTGTTCATCCCATCCAACCAGCGGGCCAAACGCTCGGGTGGCAAGCCCGAAACGCGCAGCCCCCCGGCCCCGGCCATAGCGAGCGGCGCGAAGATGGCACCGCTTCCATCGCTGGTCGCGATCCTAGACGCGGTGACGGCAGCTTCGATCTGGTCGCCGTGGCGTCCGAGGCCCGCCAAGCTCCACAGGTGATACCCCATGCACGCCCGCGTGATCGGGTGGAGACCCTTTGCGGCTGCCATGACGTCCAGCCACCCACCCGCGCGATCCTCGAAACGCTCAGCGCTGTCTTCAATGTTCTCGGGGTCGCGGCGATCCAGAAAAGCGGCCAGGTCAGCCATCGGTCCGGGACCGCCTGTCAAGCGCCGAACAGCCCATCCAACGCGTGCCAAGGCATTTGGGTCATCCTGTGCACCTGACAGCCGCATGGATACCCAGAGCGCCAGACGATCAGTACTCACCCGATCTCCTGCGACCCAGCTGAGGGCCGCTGCCTCGACAAGAGCGAGGCGATGCCGCCAGCCTTCCGGGCCGCGCAGCAGCCGGTCATCCAGAGCTCCCAGGCGTCCAGCCACCTTTGCTAGCCGCGCAGCGTGAACGCCTTCTGCCTTTGCCCAGTCTTCGATGACGGCAGTGTCCGGCGGTTCTGCACGCGGCCCGGGAGGCAAATCATCTGGTTCTTCTTCGAATGGTCCCGGCAGAAACCAGAGATCCTTTTCGTGAGCCTCTGCATCCTCCTCGGTAGTGATGAGGGGGTCGTCGTAACCATCAGTCAAAATAGAGGCTCTCGTATTCATATGTGCAAAATACTTATTTTTTGCACATTACCCAAGTGATTTTGTGGCGGTTGCCTACGCCCTTTATATAGCACGCTCGCGCGACTGCCGGCGGAACCTCTCAGATCGCGCTCAGCGCTAGGGAACCAAGGGTCTTAGGATGAACGCGACGAGAGAGCACCTACTTGCATTCGTTTACAAACGGTCGTTTATTAGCGATATATTAAATTGCAAACGGCCCGGTTTCATGCCCCTGATTGGCTATGCGCGCGTCTCCACCGAGGATCAGACCCCCCTGCCCCAGTCTGAGGCACTGCAGTCTGCGGGATGCGCCGAGATCTTTGAAGAGCACGCCTCGGGCGGCAATCGCGCGCGGCCCGTGCTTGCACGTGTGCTGGAGCGGATTGGCAAGGGCGACACGCTGGTCGTCGTGCGGATCGACCGGCTTGCGCGGTCTTTGTCGCACCTACTTGAGGTGATCGAAAGACTGGAGGGCAAGGGGGCGTTCTTCCGCTCGCTCCAGGACCCGATCGACACTGCCTCGCCCCAGGGCAAGTTCACGTTGCAGGTTCTGGGCGCTGCGGCTGAGTTCGAACGCGCTCTGATCCGCGAGCGTACCAAAGCCGGACTTGCCTCGGCACGCTCAAAGGGCCGCGTCGGCGGCAACCCAGGTCTTCGCGCCAAGGACCCTGAAGCGCTGCGCAAGGTGCGGCTGGCGCGACAGGACGGCTACATGGAGCGCTTGAACGAAACTGCGCAGGATTGGGTGCCCCATGTGCGCCGTTTGCGCCCCGATATGGCTTGGGAAGACGTCCTGCGGATCATCAATGGCCCCCTGCCCCATGATCGGCGCTGGACGCAAAGCCGCCTGCTCCGCGCCGTGAAGGCATACGTGGCGGACGGATTCCTGCCCGCTGAAGTGCTTGGACGCGCTGGACGTCGCGAAACCGACGATCGCCTGCCTGCGATTGTCGCCGCAATCAAAGGTGCTGACCCCGAGATCACCTTGCAGGCAATCTGCGACCGACTGGAATCCATGCGTGAGCGCACCCCTCGCGGTCGCACCAGCTGGCAGCCTTCCTCAGTCAGAATGCTGCTGGAGCGTGCTGAAAAGCTGGGGCTACTCTGAGGATCACACTTGTGTTGGCCTAACCGATTGCCACTAAATCTAGAAAGTGCTTGCACGAATCTGATTGGTCGGGCAATAGTCTCGAAAAATAACGCGCGGTCACATAAAAAACGCGCCCACGGATCGGGGCAGACATGAGCGAAGTAGAGCAGGATCTAGACATCGCCATCGGGCACTACGCGGAACTTCTCGCGTCGAACCTGCATGCTCAGCGCGCTGCCCACTTCCCGCCGGATGCAAAGAAGGTGATGCGCACTTTGACCAGCGGCGAAGCTGCTGAACTCCTTGGCGTCGATCATACCTATCTTCGTAAGCTTCATCGAGAGGGAAAGATCGTTGACGTCGAGACGACAGCTGGAAGTCATCGCCGCTACACGCTCGATGATATCTGGGAAATCCGTCAAACGCTTGAAGGAAATGCAAAGAAGTCTGGAACTTACGTGCCTGGACGTCGCGACGGTGACGAGCTTCAAGTCGTTTCAGTGGTGAACTTCAAGGGCGGGTCCGGCAAAACGACGACGTCTGCTCACCTCGCTCAACGCTTGGCGCTTAAGGGGTACAGGGTTCTTGCGATCGATCTCGACCCTCAAGCATCCCTTTCAGCTCTTCATGGAATCCAGCCGGAACTCGACCTTATGGAGGGCGGAACCCTCTATGATGCAGTTCGCTATGACGATCCGGTTCCGATCGCCGAAGTGATCCGCAAGACCTACATCCGTGGCCTTGATCTTATCCCGGGCAACCTTGAACTCATGGAGTTCGAGCACGAGACGCCTGCTGCTATCCAGCGAGGCGGAGCGAAAGCGTTCTTCGCGAGAGTTCATGACGCACTCGATAGTGTTGAAGCGAACTACGACGTTGTTGTGATCGACTGCCCGCCGCAGCTTGGTTTCTTGACGATGTCAGCACTTTCCGCGTCCTCGGGTGTCCTCGTGACGGTTCACCCGCAGATGCTTGACCTCATGTCGATGTCCCAATTCCTGCGAATGACTGCGGATCTCCTGGGAGTGATCAGGGATGCAGGCGCAAATCTGCGCTTCGATTGGCTGCGCTTTTTGCCAACGCGATACAAAGTCGGCGACGCGCCACAAACCGAAGTCATCGCTTTCATTCGCGGGCTGTTTGGGAGGTCGGTCCTGACCAATCACATGGTTGAATCGACCGCAATTTCTGATGCCGGCTTGACCAAGCAAACGCTCTACGAAGCTGACAAGAAGGACTTCACGCGTCAGACGTTTGATCGTGCGATCGAATCCATGAACGCAGTGAACGATGAGATCGCTGAAATCATCCAGAACACATGGGGGCGGAATGGCAAGAAAGCCTAAACTCGGCCTGCCGCTGCAGACCCTTCGCAACGCTCCTGACGCTCTTGAAGGGCGCCGACTGCGTGGTGGTGTATTTGAGATCGATCCGGCGCAGATTGTTACCGAAGGACGGTTGGATGACAGGCTTCAGATTGAAGTTGAGGGCCTGAAGAACTCTATCTCCAAGAACGGTCAGCGTGTGCCTGTATTGGTCCGCCCACTGGAAGGCGATCGCTACAACCTGATCTATGGCCGCAGGCGCCTAGAAGCATGTCGCGAACTCGGTATCAAAGTTCGAGCCATCGTCACGGAAGTTGATGGTGATCAAGCGCTTCGAGATCAGCTTCTCGAGAACCAAGAGCGTCGTGATCTGAGCTTTATTGAACGGGCGCTTGTTGCGACGGCGCTTCTGGACGGTGACCATTTGGAAGGGGCTGAGCGCACCAATCGAGGTGTCGCCGAAGTCCTTAACCTCCACGAAGCCGGGGTTTCACAACTCTTGAGTGTCGTTCGGGCGGTCGGCGAGGAACTCATCCAGGCAATTGG
>NZ_CP043621.1 GCF_003008555.2 Pukyongiella litopenaei
CGGCCGTGTCCGGTATATCGAGATGCCGCCTTTGCAGCTTCCCGAGGTTGGGGCCGATCAATTGAATAGTCTCTGGCTGCGTGGTGGCTTTCCAGACAGTTTCTTGGCTGCAAGCGATCAGGCCAGCATGGACTGGCGTCTGGATTTCATGCGCACATATCTGGAACGTGACATCCCTGCCCTCGGCCCGCGTATTCCAGCCGCGACCTTGCGGCGCTTCTGGACCATGTTGGCGCATGTGCAAGGCGGCCTGTTGAATGCTGCTGCTCTTGCTGAAGGGCTTGGTGTTTCTGGCCAAACCATCGGCCGTTACCTCGACCTTCTCGTCGATCTTATGCTGGTGCGGCGGCTGCAGCCCTGGCACGAGAATGTCGGAAAGCGTCTGGTGAAATCGCCAAAGGTCTATGTGAGGGACAGCGGGATGGTGCACGCCCTGTTGAGTATTGGTACGACCGAGGGCTTGCTCGGGCATCCCGTCGTCGGCGGCAGTTGGGAGGGGTTCTGCATCGAGGCCCTTCTTGCCGCAGCACCTGCCGGTACGGAACCCTTCTTCTATCGCACCTCTGCCGGAGCTGAACTTGATATGGTTCTGCGTCTGCCGGGTGGCGACATCTGGGCCATCGAGATCAAACGCACGACGACACCGAAGGTCACGCGCGGATTCCACACGGGTGCGGAAGATATCAAGGCCAACCGGAAGCTGCTGATCTACGCTGGAGAGCATGACGTCCCCGTGGCCGAGGACGTTCGTGCAATGCCTCTCGAACACGGAATCGGTCAACTGAGAAAACTCTAGTGCGGCGCAGGTTCTTCCCGTTCGACGCATGCCTATGATGTATTGGATTTAGACCAAGAGTTGAATCTCAACGGCTTCCGCAAGTTTGGAGGATCTCGCGAACGAATGGGAGGTGCTCGTGGGCGCCGACTTTCGCCCTCCGCATGCCTCCCGAAGTGGCCAGGTAGCATGAACACAGGTCGCAGCGGTCGTCACATCATAGTAGGTTGTCGCCAATCTTCCTCCCCTCCCCTCCCCTGCGGCGCGTCGCCTTCAGCGTGGTCGGGCTTTGGCCAGCTGCGCAACTGCCGTTTGGGCTGCACCAGTTTCACGAGTGTCGATATCGAAACCCGCCAAATGCGTCGGCTCCATCTCTACCCTGACCTCCGACCTCGGGACCCCCGTTCAACTCATCGCGAGTTCGAACCCGATGGCCCCCAACGCACCGCGTCCCCGCCCGCTCCCCGCGCGGCAAGTTGGTTGAGTGCGGCGACATCTGGAAAAAAGCAGAACAAGGAGACCGGTGTCGACTTCTACACGCTGACCTTCCGCGTGCACGGTTTCGGCGTTAACCTCGCCAAGGTCGCGAACAGGACGGCCTGTCCGCGGTCGTCTCCTAGGGGAGCGAAAGTCGTCGCCTAAGCCATAGGTAGGACCGCTCGGGCGGTCAGGCCACATACACGAACGACATTTTTGCACGCGTGCAAAATCACGAAGTTCTGCGGTTTGCCACTCGATTTCCCTCGCAGGGCGGCCCATATTGTGCGTCGAAAATCATGTAGGCGTACAATATCTGTACATTTCTTCAAAAACCGTGCTATTTACATCTGGAAGCGATTCCGAGAGAGAATCGAAAGAGAGCGGTGACATGAGCGGCAGTATAGAACAGTTTCTTCAAGATCTCGAACGAGGCCTTGGGCGGACTATGGTCTCGGTCAACAAAGAGTTGACGATGCGAGAGCGTATCAAGCGCTCTTGGTCGATGCGCCAATGTGCGCGGTTTCTGGATATCAGCCATCAGCATCTGACAAAGTTCGCCAAGGACAACGAGGATTTTCCAGCAGGCAAGCATGTCGGGCGAGAGCGTGTGTTCACGCTTGCTGAATTGATGCACATCCGGGCCTTGATGGCCGCGTCTGCCAAACGGCCGGAACACTTCCTCGCGTGGCGAAAGCCTAATGATCCATTGCCCGTCATTTCCTTTGCAAGCCAGAAAGGTGGTACGGCAAAGTCACTAAGTGCTGCGCATTTCGCGCAGTATCTGAGTTTGCACTACGGTATGCGCGTAGGCGTCATGGATGCTGATCCGCAAAGCACTATCACGCTCTACTTCGTGGGTGGTGAAGAAATGCCCACATTGCCGGACGATGAAACGCCGACGATGGTGGATTTCGCAGGGCTCTTTCAAACCGACGAATCTATCCCCTATACCGATTACGATGCGGAAACGCTCGACGGGTTCTTCAAGCGCACTTCCTGGCCGGGCGTGAGGTTGGTGCCAGCCCATGGCGAAACCTCTGAAGGCGAGATTCAGATCGCCAGACTGCTACGTATAGGTACACCAGAGAAGCGGTTTTACAGATTCCTCAGAGACTCCATTGACCGCTGGAAGGATGGGCATCCCTCCGTCACCCGCCCGAATGAACTGGTAAGCGATGGACGGGTAGACACGGAGAAGTTTGACCGCGCTCTGAATGAAACGTTGGACTGCATCATCATCGACTATCAACCCGCGCTGACACTCTTCCAATTGAACAATGTCATGGCGTCCACGTCACTCATTATCCCGCAGACGATGAAGGGTTTCGACATTGCGACCTTGTCCACTTTCGTAACCGGCCTGCTCACCATGCTGCGCCATATCTTTGCGACTGATCGCATCGATATGGGGGGGGCTGCGCATATGCTCTTACCCACCATTGTTCAGCGAACAAATGAGCAAGATCTAACACAGGTTGGCAATCTTCTGGAAAACTGCCCCGATGAGGTGTTGCCGGTTTTCTATCTCCGGTCTGATGCGATTTCGAACGCCTCGGACGTCTATCAGTCGGTCTATGAATACGATCCGGATACTCCTGGCAAGCGCAAGGGTATCAACCGGTTCATTGAGAATGCCGACGCAGTGAATGACGCCATCGTCTCACGCCTCTGGCCAGGGCTTGAGCGTGGATATGCGGACGAGTGGATGCAGAAATTCTACGATTTTGAGGAGGAAGCTGAATGAAAAGAACGTTGAGCAGTTCGGTCCTCAAGAAAAAGGCTGCACATCCAGGTGAAGATGCGCCTGCGGTTTCTGACACGGAAGCGACAGAAACCAATACCGAGAGTGAAGCGAAACTTGTGGGTGGGGTCAAGCCGAGATTGGGTGGCTCTGGCAGCGCTTGGAAAGCGGGCGCTTTGTCAGATGCGAGCCAGATTCTCCAGGTCGAACGTGCTCAAGTTGTGGAGTGGATCCTGACAGGCCGTCATGAACTGCAGATCGATCCATCTCAAATTGTCGATGTGATCGGTTCGGATCGACGTGAAGATTGGCGTGACCAGGAGGCATACGAGAACCTCAAAGCGAGCATCGAGAAAAATGGCCAGGATACACCTATCCATGTTCGGCCAGCAGACCCGAATTGGCGCCCGGACGAGCGCCAGCCGGAAAATGTGGAAGGGGTCGTCTTCCATCTGATCGTTGGGCGCCGGCGCCATGCGATCCTTGAGGCTTTGGGTCTGCCGGTACGTGCCATTCTCGTTCCACAGGCGCACCGCGGTTCCCGTGAAGAGCAGTTCGAGATGCTGTTCATGCGGTTTCGAGAGAACGAAGAACGTGAGAACTTGAGCGCGTTTGAGCGTTTGGTGTCTATCGGAGAAATGTTTGAGCGGCTTCAGGACGCAACTCCGGATGAAAAGCTGACAGCGACCGAGTTCGCAAAACGCGTGGGTGTTCACAACAGTGCAGTATCTCGTGGCCGCGCGATTTACGCGGCCAAGGACGAGATTTTGCACGCGTGCAAAGATGTCTACGAGCTCAGTCATCGTGACCTCGAAAGGGTCCTCAACGATCTTTCTGGCAAGCCGCCAAAGACTGCTCAGAAAAATCAGAAAAAGCCATCGGGACCCAAGAAGCTCACCGTACAGCGGAAAATAGGTTCCCGAAAACTGAGCGTTACAGGGCAGGGAGGCAAGCTCTCTGTCGCGGCATCAGGGCTCACATTGGATGAGGATTTTCTCAACGGATTGAGTGACGTCATCGCCGAATATCTGGAAAAACACGGATCGAAGTAAGAGGCAGGAGCCGCGGAGACGGTCATCTTCGATCTAAAGCGAGGTAAGAAACAGGAGCGAATATGCTTTGAGATAACGGCAAAAGAAAAGCCCCCAAGCTGAGGGCCTGAGAGCTAATCAAGATTAGTTTGGTCGCTATCAAGATAGTTCTCCGGCGAATCACTGTCAACAGAAACGCTCCTGAGCGAACGGGTTTCTTTTGCCTTCCATCAAGCAGAGGAGGCGAGAACTATCATGAAACATACAGGTTGGCGCAAGCCGACACCGGGTCTTGGCGCAGCTGAACAGCTCGCTCAAGCCGGTGAACAGAAATCTATACCCAAAAATGATGCCTTCGTGGCCGTGAAACGTGTCGGCGCGCATATCGGGCTGAAGGCCAGCGATCTGATGCTGCTGGACACACTCGGGGCATTCACACAGCCCCAGGACTGGGAGGCGCGCCGGCGGCCGATCGTTTGGGCCTCCAACGCCTATCTCATGGAGCAGACGGGCTTCTCGCTTTCGGCTTTAAAGCGCCATGCACGGCGCCTCGCGGAAGCTGGTGTCATTGCCTTCAAAGACAGTCCGAACGGTAAACGCTGGGGCAGACGGAACCCGGACGGCCACATTGTCGAGGCCTATGGCTTCGATCTCTCGCCGATGGCGGCCCGTGTCGAAGAGTTCACCGAGCTTTACGGACATATTCAGATCGAGCGCGCGCTCTGCCAGCGTCTAAAGCGTCAGATCACAGTGGCCCGCCGGATGATCCGTGCGCGTATCGAGGCGGCACTCCAGAGCGCTCTTCGAGGCGCCTGGGTGCGGTATCTGGAGATCTTCGACGGCCTACTGAGCCGTCTTCCGCGGGCCAATGCGGTCTCTGAAACGCTCGAACAGGTGCTAAGATGGTTCCAGGAGCTGCAGGAAAGAGTGGAAAGGGCGTATCTCAAGGCAGTTCGCGCGGATGATCCTGTGGAATACCCGATATCAAACGAAGGACAAGTCACTAAGAAGACTCAAAAATTGGACCCCAAGGAGGTCATTACTGAACCTCATATACTAATTACAAACCAACTAAATCCAGTAATTAGTAATCGCTCAGAAACTGAGCAAGCGGCAGGCGTAGCGCCCGAAAGACCGACCGTGGTGCCGGTTGAGAGGCCAGAACCGGAAGGGGAGGGGGCCGAGGTGCTAAAATCGGCCCGAGGCGTGGCTGTGGACGTGAGAACGGTTATGCAGGCCTGTCCAGAATTCGCGTTTTGGGCTCGGAACATGGGCGGATACTTGCGGGATTGGGGCGATCTCTATCGAATTGCCGGCGATCTCAAGAAGATCATCGGGATCTCCGACCATGCCTGGTTGGCAGCGCAGGAAGTCATGGGCAAACAGATGGCCGCGGCGGCGATGGCGCTGGTCTTTGACAAGCACGCCAAGGGCGAAGTCGCGTCGGCAGGCGGCTATCTGCGCGGCATGACGGAAAAAGCCAGGGCAGGGGAGCTGCATCTCGAGCGCAGTTTCTACGGCCGATTGAGCGGGCAGGCGGCGTGATGGGACGTCTACAGTCCTGCGGCTTTGGTCAGATTCACCCGGAACCGGTCGCGCCGGCGCTGGTAGCGGCGGGTCATCTCGGCCGAGGCGTGCCCGAGCTGTTTCTGGACGTAACGCTCATCGACTTCGGCCGAACTGGCGAGACCGGCGCGCAAGCTATGGCCGGAGAACAGCGCCAATCGTTCCTTCTCGGGCAACTCCGCACGGATGCCGCTCTTGAGTACGGTTTGCTTGATCAGCCGCGCGATGTGCTTGTCGGAGAGCCGAGCTTCCAATGCCTTCTTGCCGTCCCGCGAGGTGCGCACGAAGATGGGGCCGAAATCGATGCGGGCGAAGTGCAGCCATTGCCCAAGGGCGTGGACCGGGCAGGTCTGCTCACTGGAGCCGCGGCCGATCTCGACCTCGCGCCACCCCGTCTTGGCGTTGAGCGTGAGCAGGGCGCCACCGTCCAGGATCTCGATCCAGCCGCCGGAGTCCGGCGTGTCGTCCTTGCCGTGATCCAGGCCGACGATCTCGGAGCGGCGAAGCCCACCGGCATACCCCAGCAGCAGGATGGCCCGGTCGCGCAGTCCCCGCAGATCGTAGGGCAGGGTGGCCACCATCGCGAGGATGTCTTCCGGCAGGATCGCTTCCTTCTGCACCGGCGGGCGCGCGTGCTTGCGCTTGATCCCGGCCAGCACCGTGGCGATGTGCCGGTCCTTTCGATCCAGCGCGAACCCGCGTTGCGCGCAGGTCCAGGCGAGACCCGACAGGCGCCGCTCAATCGTACTGACCGAAAGGGCAGGGGATCCATTTGTCGGTGCGGCCAGGTCGGTGAGATAGAGCCCGATCATCTCCGGTGACGGAGGCAGCGGTTCCGCACCCTTCATCCGACACCAGCGCGCGAAATGTGCCCAGTCCTTCGTATAGGCCTTGAGCGTGTTCTCCGAGGCCGCGGCGCGGGCATAGTCGCGAGCCGTGTCGACCAGGCGTTCGAGGCTGCCTGAGCCCGCGACGTGGGCGGGTAGGGAGATATCGTCGCTTTTGTCTTGATCTCTCTCGTCGACGCGAGCATCATCAAGCTCATCAGAGGGCGCTGACGTCGATTTCTCGGTCTCTGAGGGCATTTTCCAGTGAATCCGGCGATGAAATTGAACTGCTTCCCAGCCTATCTTTTCATGTCCGATAATGCAAACTTATTGGACATGACTCAAAGCTGTAAGGTGGGGCGGTTTTTACACTATATGGTAGGCAAAAGCGCCGTGGCAGGATAGTGTTGTGGCATGACCTATCAGCCCACAGCTATCTCTGACGACTTGGACAGCCTACCCAAGCTACCCGCCTGGGTCACCTCCGGACGCGCAGAAACCCTTGAAACTGTGGCCTTTCGGTCGGGAGCGGCGCTGACGGTGCTTGATCAACTTGTCTCGGGTCGGAGGCACGGTGTGCCGGTCAAACTGCTGGCCAACCGTTTGGCGCTGACCGCCGCGACGGCGACCTCGAAACTGGAAGGGCGGATGGCGCGGGAGGTGGACATTCGCGACGCGTATCACCTGACGCCGCCCGGAGAGGCGCGCGGTCCGGATGGCGATCTGTTGGTGCTCTGGCGAGAGGCGGGTCGGATCCGCTTGACCGGACGCGATTGGCAGGCTGCGCTCGGCGGCCTTACCGGCCCGGACCCCGTGGCTGAAGCCGACAATTCGCTCAAGGCCGGCGTGGCTCGCGCCCGTACTCATGGACCATTGGCGGCATGTGTTTCAGTGATGCGCGCGGTTCTGGAGGTCGACGACCGGGCCGAGCGGATCGCCTGTCTGCTCTCCGATATCGTCCTGGCCCGCACGCTGGGTTGGCCTTCTCTTCTTCCGATCACGGCGCAGTATCTCACAAAAGCGATGTTGCGGGATCTGGTCGCGGAAGGGCAGGGGGCCGAGCTGGCGATTCAACGGCGCCTCCTCGAGTCTGTTGAAGACACAATCCGCGTTTTGCGTGACCTTGCAGTCCGCGCAGCAGCGCTCAATGAGATTGCCCCGAAGCTGCGGGTGTCATGGTCACGTAATTCGTGAGACTCACGGTTGATTTTCTCGTTTGTTTTCAGCGGCGACTTGGTAAGGTTAACTTTAGGATGGTAAAGTTATTTATGAGATGGTAACTTTAACCGTGAGACAGTTTCCACTGTGGATAACTTTAGATTGTGACGGAAGAAGCAAGTGACGAAGCGCTAGAAAGGGCAGAGGCGCTAAGACCACTGTTATCACCGCTTGCTCGGGGTCAAAGTATCGGGCGGGCGGTGGAGGCGGCGGCGGCCGAGTTGAACATATCGCGCAGTACAGCTTGGCGTATTTTGAGCATGTTGCGCGAGAACGATGGCCGGGCAAGTTCGCTTCTTCCCAAACGCAGCGGCCCCAAGCCCGGCTCCCTCCGTCTGCCAGCGCAAGTTGAAAGCATGATTGCCCGGGTCTTGCGTGAGCGATATCTGGTTCCGGAACGCCCGAGCTTTCGCAGGATTGTGGGCGAGATCCGCGCCGAGTGCGTTGCCAGAGGTTTTCAACCGCCAGCACGGCAAACGATCAAGGCTCGCCTTGATGCCATGGATCAGCGCGAGGTGTTACGGAAGCGGAAAGGGGCGAAGGCCGCAAAACAAGTTTTCGAAGCGAGGGCAGGGAAGTTGGAGGTGGAACGGCCACTGGAAGTCGTCCAGATCGATCACACGTTGGCGGATATTATCCTAGTTGATCAGGTTGAGCGCAAACCTCTAGCACGACCATGGCTGACACTCGCGATCGACGTCGCGACCCGTGTGGTACTGGGTGCCTATGTCACTTTCGACGCGCCATCGGTCTTGTCCATTTGCCTTTGCCTTGACCACTGTGTGCGGCCGAAGTCCGTCCGGACACCGAGTTCGCTTAAGCAACTCTATTGGCCGACAGCCGGGATCCCACAGGCCATCCATGTCGATAACGGGCGGGACTTTCGCAGTGATGCCTTCCGGTCGGCTTGCGCGGAATGGGGCATCGCGATCAAGTACCGGCCGCCGGGCCGTGTGCATATTGGTGGGCATATCGAGCGGCTGATCGGCACGACGATGGGTGCCGTGCATGTATTGCCGGGAACGACGCAATCCTCGCCAAAAGACAAAGGCGAGTATGATAGCGCTGCCAAGGCCTCAATGACGCTGGACGAGTTCGAGGACTGGCTGCAGCTGGAGATTTGTCGGTATCATAATACACGCCACAGCGGATTGAAGCGGACCCCGCTGGCCGCCTGGGCCGATCTTGGGGGCGACGATGCCGGCCGACAGGTCGTGGATACAGATGCCTTCCGGATCAGTTTCCTTCCTTCCGAACGCCGCCAACTTGGCAGGACCGGGATCAACCTGTTTTCCATCGGTTATTGGAGCGACGCCTTCGCGCCCATGATCGGTCGCGGGGCAGGGAAGGTTACGGTCAAGTACGACCCGCGAGATATGTCCCGGATATGGGTAGTAACCGACGATGGTCGAACAATTGCCGCGCGCTACAAGGATCTTTCTCGCCCCAAAGTTTCCCTTTGGGAGTCGAGGCGCGCCAGTGCAATTTTCCATGAGCGTCACGGCGGTAGGATATCGGAGGCAATTCTTTTCGGGATCATCGAAGAACAGCGGCGTATCGCCCACGCGGCGCGGCAACGAACGCTTGCGACGCGCCTGGACGAAGAACGCAAAGCACGCCAGCCAAACGACAAACCGAAGCGTGATCCGTCCCGTGAGATGTTTGCGATTGATACCAGTAACCCCAATCTCCCAACTTACCCGATAGATGATTTTGATGGACCTCGACGAAAGACTTGATCTCATTCGCAGCGATCGTTGGATCGCCTTTGATCGCGCAACCATTGTTCTCAACAGATTGATATCCCTGATGGAAATGCCTCGGCAGTCCAGAATGCCGGGCCTCATGGTTTATGGCAGCTCTGGCATCGGCAAGACCATGATCGCCAAGCGGATGGAGAGCCTCTACCCGAGCAACTATCGCTCAGACCTCGGGGTGACGCGCACGCCGATCCTACTCCTTCAGGCGCCACCCGCACCAGACGAGCGGCGGTTCTATCAACATATCCTGGCGTCGATCGGCGCGCCCATGTGGGGCCGTCACACCATCTCCGAACTGGAGGTGCGGGCTCTCAGCCATTTGCGCGGAATGGACTTGAAGATGATCATGATCGATGAGGTCCATAACCTCCTTGCCGGAAGCTATCGGGAGCAACGCCGGTTCCTGAACATGCTGCGCTTCCTTTCCAACGATCTGTGCGCATCACTTGTCGTCTTTGGTGTCAATGAAGCTGCTGAGGCGGTTCGCGGTGACGAGCAACTTGCGCGACGGCTGGACGAACATTTTCTGCCACTCTGGGATGACGATGTTGAGTTTTCCCGGCTGGTCCAGACTCTGATTGCTGCCATGCAGTTGGAGCGCGGATCTGGTCTGAGCGTCCAGTCTCTACGTACCATTCTCGGTATTACAGGCGGCGTCACATCGCGTGTGTTCACGATGATAAAGGCTCTTGCCATCGACGCCATTGAGACTGGCGAAGAGCGGATAACTGACGAGGCCGTCCAATCCTGGCAGCCTATCTGGGCCAAACATAGTTGGACCGTTCGGAACCAACCACAGCCGGCATTTTAGTGATCCACAAACCTCTGCCGAGGCGTCCGGCACCTTATCAGGACGAACTGCTGTCAAGCTGGATCGCCCGTCTGGCAGACGCTAACTATTGTTCACTACCAGAGCTCTGCCGATATCTGGGGCTTGGTCAAGAACGTCCGCCGGAAACGCAATCAGATTTGGCTGGCGTGAACCTCGACAGGTTCTGCACATTGTTACGTCTGCCTTCTGCGGAGCTCGGTCGCATGTTGCTCAGGCGACGGGCTGAATTCCCGATTGAATGCATTTCGTGGTCGGATTTTCAGCACTGTCCCGCGTGCACTCACAAGGTACCCGGGGTATCTTTGCGCCATTGGCGCTACGCGTGGTCGTTGCAATGCGAAGTCTGCGGATCCGAGTTGTCGCCATTGGGCCGTGATCCAGCGGCACATGTGAACCTGCCCACCCGGCTCCGCACCCGCGCCAAAGAGGGCGCGAAGCAGCTGATGCTCGCCAATCGACGCGGGGACCGCCATGCTGGTCGACGCATGGATTTGACGCTGCAAGTCGCTGGCGTGCTCGCGCCAGAACCCCGTCACGGTGCGCTCTTTTCCCAGAACCGAATAGATCGCTTCAAAACCCTCGCCGCCATCAATCTCGGAATGACCCGACCTTTGCTCGCAGCCGCGTTGACGATGAAAAGCGATAGGGTTGGCGAGACCAAGCTTCGGATTGCCTTCCCGCACAAGCGGAAAGTTGTGGATCGCCTTTCACGACTTGCTGAAAGCTTACCACGGCAGAGGCCTCGAGAGGGCGGGGGACCCAAAAATCAATCGCCTACGAACTACGCGGGTACGACCCAAGCACCAAGGCAGGAATATCTTCAGGCGGCGCGGAAGGCGATTGATCAGCTTGGGGAAAACGCAGAATGGTCCGATTTGCTCAATTGCGCGGCGAAGCTCCTCGAAAGTGCATGCCAATCCCATATGGATATCTCATGAATAGCCTTACCAAATATCGAAAATGGATGGCCATTACGAAAGAGTCTCAAGAATACCGTGACCATGACAGCACCTTTGAACGACACCATCCGCCCGACCTCATCGACAAATCACGCGGACTGATAGACCATCACGCCAAACTTTGCGACAGAGCCAAATGCGGTGCGGGGACTTCTGCAATTGGAGGGATTTTCAGGGTCGCCGCTACTCTTCGAGCGACCTGCCGATACACTGCGTTGGTACCTTTGGCACGGCAAAGTGATGACCGCCGCGACAATCCTCAAAGTTCTTCAGATCGATTGCGATCGTCTGCACGCCGAAACCCGAGAATTGCGAGAAGCGGCCAGGCGCGTCAGAGCTCGGTGTCAGGACCTCTATTCCTACCTTGCGAACAACTTCGACGCGCTCGTAGACTACGGCCATCGACACCGGAATGGCCTCGCAGTTTCGTCGTCCCGGGCAGAAGGCTGTGTCGATGATATCGGCAACACCCGCATGGGGAAACGCCGCCGAATGAGATGGTCACCGCGGGGCGCGCATCGGGTTGCCGTCACTCGGGCCGCTGTGCTTGACGGAAGACTAGGCGTCTCAAAGCGGGCCGCTTGACCACCAGCTTTTGCCCACTCCCTTTTGTCGCCGACGTTACGGTTCGCCCGTGGACAGGCTGCTTCAACGCGATCTCGCAGGACATTGTAGATGGCAACAAATCGACCATCGGTGTTGTCCGACTTTGTCTGACGCAGGTGATAGACGAGCACTTCCGACGGTACATAGTCGTCGTGCCTTCGATCCCGTATGGCAGCCCTCGCCAACAGGTCATCGAAGGGCCAGCGAAGACTTTCCGCGATGAAGTCGATTGTCGGGGGGCGTCGCGTGTATAGCTCGCCGCTACCTTTGCGCTTTCGTAGTGGCTTGATGTTCATTTTGCTCAATTACTCGCCTCAATTCAGATTGTTGCCTTTTTTCTCTTTTGTTGTGGTGAGTTTCCATCATCGCAACTACCAGTCAATCTCGAACCGCTCTTTCATCTCTTCGGTGCGCGCCCAAGGGTCACCTGGCAATTGGTCCACCAAATCGGCGAATATGCGTTGGATCGCACCAAAGGTTGATTTCTCTGTCAGACTCTCGGCTTCTGCCGCGGGAAGCAGGGGGCGCATATCTAACAGAAGCCGAGGGTTCGCCATCTTGGCAAACATGCGTTGCTGCGCTTGTGCACGCGAGATCTTCTGCTCCGATAATGCAAGGTAGCCCAGAAACATTTCGACCAGTCTGTTCAAGTCGATCCCCTCGAAGACCTCGAGACCATGGGCCAGGTCGTAGAGATCTCGCCCTTTGTCACGTTGTAGCAGGGCCCGAAACTTGGTCGCCAACATTTCTTCCCTGGTGAAGGTCGGGATCGCGGTGCGCGCTGCGAACCATGGATTTTCAATCTCGAATGGCAACTCTAGTGCACCATCAAAGGCGTCAATCTCGCGTGTGTTGATTTCAAGTTTGAGGCGTATGAGTACCCCACTCCCATCCTCCGCCTCAACTCTGAAGAGGAACTTTGGCGCAACGGGGCTCTGGTCAAATTTGGCCTGTCCTAGCCACGGTTCTAGAACGACGCGAAGCTGATCGAGGATGGGCCCGATGGGGCCGTTGGTTGTACGGACTAGATCGATGTCCTCGGAATAGCGAAGCGGCTTCGGGAAGTGCAGCTTGTTGAGAGCTGTTCCCCCGCGAAAGCGCAACTCCTTTCGAAGCATCTCATCGGAGAAGATGTCGACAAGCGCGCGACTGATGATCAGATCCTGTTCGATCTGACGTTGCTCGGCCCATGGTGCAATTGCTCCCCACGCGACTATGTTCTGCGACGGGATCATTCATCGACCTCCGGATTGCGGCGAATGATGACACGCCAACGAGGATTGCGGTCGATTGGATCGAACGCGAAGTCTGGGTCTCGTGCTTCTGCACGATCAAGCTCAGTCCAGTTGCTCTGGCTGCGAGCCAACAGTACATGATGCATTGCTTCTGCCTTGGCGCCATGACCAAGCCAGTCCAGCAAGTATCCCAGCCGCTGCACCACTGGCCGCTCTACGGTTCGGGATAGGTGAGCCAGTTGCTCTTCGTCAATTTTCGGACCGAGGTCCGAGAGCACCGTGGCGACATTGTCGATGCCGGCAGATGCTTGGGGGTAGCGGAGGAGGTCGAGAGCGGTCAGAGCCGGTGACGAAAGTTGCATAGAGCCAGTGTCCGTTTTGCGCTTTTCTACGCCTTCGGCGACCTCCGAAATGTCCTTGCGGTAGTAGAAGACAATAAGATTACGACCGGCTCGAATTTTCGGAAACCGCTTTGACGTCACGACCTGGAATTCCATAACGGCCTGGTGGGTCGCGCCATGAAGCTCTGCAGCCTTGAGGAGGCCGACATAGTAGTTTTGTCCCTCGTGTCCCATAAGAGCGTCGATGTACCAGGATGGTGGTGGTGCTCCCCACGTTGCATACTGCGGAGGGACGGCAACGTAGAAACCCTGCCGAGGGCTCAACAAGGTCTTACGACGTTGTAGCCGTTCTGCAGCGTCTAGGAATGCGCCGTGGCTCACGTTGAGGGCGCTCTCTGCTTCGTCAGCCGTGAACACGGATCGGCCAGCCGACAGCAGCTCGGTGATGTAGCTAGATAGGGCAGATCGCTGATCATGAACCATGTTTGTATGTCCGCGCTTTGAGCGGAAAATCTTACATGATTTGCCAGCTCTGAGCAATACGTGCTCAAATGTCCGCACCTAAAGCGGAATCTCTAGCATGGTTGCATCAACAACCAAAGCCAAGTGACCTTCAGGGAGCTGCCTCGACCGACACCTAGAAGAAGATGGGCCAGATAGTCAGCTCCCTGCGTCGTCCTGAGTATCACTGCTTTGAGGGGTGATTATCACTGGAACTAAGTGGCGAAAGATCGCAGAATTTGTAACCACTTGTATTCATGAATTCTAATGGCGAAGGATAATGCGTCTACTTGCTACAGCCGACATTCACCTAGGTTCTCCGATCAGGTCGGTCGCGCTGCGAAACTCTGATCTTGGCGATCGTTTGAAGCAGGCGAGTCGTGACACGTTCGCACGGATCGTCGATCTGGCGGTGACCGAGAACGTGGATGCGCTCGTTTTGGCGGGGGACATTTTCGACAATGGATACCCCGATTTGCGGTCTCGCGCCTTCCTGATCGCACAGTTGTCACGGGCCGCGGAGGCAGGTGTGCCAACGGTGTTGGTCCGAGGTAACCACGATGCGTTGCTCGACCACCGTGCCTACGGAGAGCTTGGCCCTAACATCCATCTTCTGCACAAGGAAATGCCAACGGTCGAAATCGGCGATGTCGCCTTTCACGGGCTTTCGTACGATGCAGCTCATGTCGGAAAGAGCTTTCTTCCCGACTACCCAAAATCGGTGCCGGACAAGCGAAATGTCGGCCTTATGCATACTTCGCTCGATGGGGCTCCCGGTCATGACCCGTATGCGCCCTGCGCCACAGCCGACCTGATGGCGCATGGCTTCGACCTTTGGTGCCTCGGTCACATACATGCGCCGTTCGAGCGTTGGGATGGCCCCGTCTTGGCGGTCATGCCGGGCATCCCGCAGCCCCGCCATTTCGGTGAGCGCCAAGGCGGGACAGTTACGATTGTCGAAATGGGAGACGGCGCACCCATAGTCGAGCGGCGCGACGTCTCGCGGTTGGGCTTCGCCGAGTTGGAATTGGACCTCCAAGACTCCGGCGATCAGCAGGATATGGTTGCTACCCTTAGAGACGGGTTCTTATCGGCGCAGCACCCGAATAAGGATGCCGCCGTCCGGCTGAGGGCAACGAGCTCGAGGCAGAGCGGCCCGTTTGTCACGGAGCTCGCAGCGGAAGTGCTGGACGACGTTGATCGGGTATTTCTGGATAAGGTCGAGGTCGTGGTGCCCTCCCGCTCGCTTAACACCGAGACAGATGACCTTGTTCGCCTGATGCGTACGGAAATGGCGGAAGATGGTTTCAGGCAAGCCGCCCTGCAACAACTTGATGAGGTCCGAACCGCGCTCCCGAATGAAATCGCTGCAGAACTGGAAGATCACGCTCTGGATGCATTGCTCGAGGACGCTATCGCCGAGGTGATGCTTGCGCTTCATGCGGAGCGAGCGGAATGAGGCTGAATGCGCTGCATCTCATCCGCTATGGCAACTTCGAAGACGCTGAGATCGTTTTTCCGGTGCCCGCGCGTGACACCCCTGATGTAACCGTCGTTTACGGGCCAAACGAGGCCGGAAAGTCGACCGCATTTCATGCATTACTAGACATTTTCTTTGGCTTCCGGGCTGGTACGCATCCCTACGCATTCCGGTTCGAGCGAAGCGACTTGCTTGTGGGGGCGGACCTTGACCTGCCCGGCCGCGGGGCAACTGTCCTGAGGCGCAACAGCAAGCGGTCGCAATCCTTGCTGGACACGCACAATCGGCCGGTCGCCGACGCGATCCTCGCGAGCGCCTTGCACGGGCTGACGCGGGAGGAATTTGAGGAGCGGTTCTCGCTGGATGAAAGAGGTCTACGGGACGGCGGCGAACGGATTGCCAGTGCGAAGGGCGATCTCGGTCAGCTTTTGCATGCGGGCGTTTCGGGTCTGACCGGTATTTCCGAGACGCTGAATGCACTGTTGGAGCGTGCCGACAAATTCCACAAAAAACATGGCCGTGCCACGGAGCTGAAACAGGCGAACGACCGCTTGAAACAGATCAGCCGCGAGCTTCGAGCCGATCGGCTGACCTCGGAACGGGAACGAATTCTTCGTCAGGACCGTGAACAGAAGACTGCGCTGTTCGAGGCGGAAAACTTGGCGCTGGTCACCGCGCAAAAACGTCGTCTTGCCGCTACGGCGGCCAGTACGTGGTTCGACCGAACCGAGGAGATGGAACGACTCGCCGAGGCCCTGAAGGACTACCCGAGTGGCCCGGACCAGCCCCGGGATGCGGCCGAGCGCGTGGCGGCACTGGTGGAGAAAGTCTCCTCGCTCGAGGCCAGAATCACCGAGGCAGACGATGACGTCGCCGGCCTGGATCAGATCATTGAGGAGAACCCCGCTGACACGCTCGCCCCGGCGCTGAACGCCGAGTTGGAACGCCTGGATCAGATGACGGTGGATGGCGCCCCGTTGATGGACCGCGCCACGACGGCGCGCGCGGATCTCGACCGTCGCACTGCAGACCGGGATGCTCTCGCCATGGAGATATCGACGGCGCAGGCGCGGCTTTCGGTGTCCGGCA
Source organism: Pukyongiella litopenaei (assembly GCF_003008555.2). NCBI lineage: Bacteria > Pseudomonadati > Pseudomonadota > Alphaproteobacteria > Rhodobacterales > Paracoccaceae > Pukyongiella > Pukyongiella litopenaei. The sequence continues at coordinate 16,442 of NZ_CP043621.1, forward strand.
CTGCGGTGGCGGATCTCGTCCTCGAGACGGCTGAGTTGGAAGAGATCGCCGAGGCTGTCGAGGCATGCCGCATGGCCAGCGAGGCGTTGAACACGGCGAAGGCCGTCGCCGATGCAGCGAGAGCGCGAGAGGGCGAGGCGCCTAGCGAACCGCAAGATCTGACGCTCCTGCGCGACGCATTCGAGGCCTGGAGGCCGGTTTCGGACCTGACCACGTTCGAAACAGAGCGGGAACAAACCCTCGCGCGCCTCACCAAGGCTGCCGCCGACTTACCTGCGGACTGGACTGGCTTGGTCGACGCCGGCCTACCCGCGCCCGAAACGCTTGATAAAGCCGCGCGGGAGTGGTCGGACTTGTCCTCGGACATCGCCGCAGCCAAGAGCAACGTCGAGGAACGCTCGAAGGAATTGGAGGATGCCACAGCCGATGTCTCGGCTTTGCAGGCCGCGCCCGAAGCGGTGGATGTCGCAACCACCGAGGAAACCCGCCGCCACCGCGACCTGGCTTGGACACGCCACCGCGACGACCTGTCCGATCCCTCCGCCGACCAATTCGAGGCGGCGATGCGCGCGGACGACAGCGCACGCGCCCATTTCATGGCGGGGGCGGAGATCCGCCTGCGGCGACTTGAAGCGCAGAGGCGGGAAAAGACAGCGAAGGCGCGCTTCGAAACCGCTGAGGCGCGGCTGGCAGACCTGATCGATCGCCGCGAGAGTTTGTCAGAGGTTCATTCAAGGCTATCAGCAAGGCTCGGTCTGGAAGCAGGCACCACTCCAGCGGCTTTCGGACCACGCCACCAGACACTTTCAGCGGCGGCCAACGCCGCTGCCGATCACTCGAACGCGCAAGCAGCGTTGGATACCCGCCGCCACCGCGAGGTAGCCTTGCGCACCGAACTGATGGAAGCGGCCCGCGCCTTGGATCTCGGCGTGGGCAAGGGCGATATGGCGGCCCGGGTGCAAAGGGTTCTGACGCTGGAAGAAAGTGATCGCAAGGCCTGGAGTAGATGGAGGGACAGCCAGAAGGCCATCGACAAACTGGACGACGACGCACTGGTCAAGAAGGACGATCTAAAGCGGGCCGAGCTCGAGTTCGAACGGTTGACTTCCTCTCTGCCGCTACCGGATCGCTCGGTCGAGGGGGTCCGGACGGCTCTTCCACACTTGCGAAACCTACTTCGGCTGCACACCGATCATCAGCGTCTCGATGAGCGAATCGAGACACTGCAGCGGGCGATTTCGGCCTTGTCAGAGGGGGCCGAACGGCTGGCGAAGATTCTTGGTGCGACAGAGGATCAGGGCGGGCGGGAACCCATTCAGACCATCGACCAGGCGCGCATACGTGTGGCGGCAGCAACGCGCGCCGACGAAAAACGTGGCGACGCCGAGTCGCGCAGGGACAAGCTCATGGCGACACGACATCGCCACAATACCGATCTTGAGACCGCAAGGAACGAGCTAGATGACCGTTTCAAGGGTCAGGGAGACGATAGTCTAGCGCCGAGCGATCGGATAGCACGGCTCGTTGAGCGGGACCGGCTTCGCGCCGAGCACCTGACTGCGGATCGGGATAGGCAGCAGGCCATCGTTGGCGTCGACGAGGACCTCTTCGGCGAGGAACTCGGCCTGATGCCGGACGCCTCTCGCGGACCTGTTCTCGAACAGCAGGTGCAAGACGCGCAAGAGAGCCGCGACTCGGCGCGCGATGCAGCACGTGAGGCCGAGCGTTTGTACCGCGAAGCATTCGACGCCGCCGACCGTAGCGATCTGGTCACCGAACAGGCGACGTTACTGGAGGCGCTCCGCAATGGCGGTCGCCAGGCGGTCGTTGCGCGGCTGGGTGTGCTGGCGGCCCGCGGCGCACTTCGTCGTCTGGCGGAGGAACGACGCAGCGACATGCTGCGCGATGTCGAGGCGGCCTTTGTGACAATGACCAAACCCAAGTGGCGCGGCGTCGAGGTTTGGAGCCAGGTCGAAGGCGAAAAGCTGGTCGGCATCGACGCCGACGGGGACAAGGTTCCGGTCGATAAGATGTCGACGGGGACTATGGGCCAGCTCTACTTCGCCTTGCGGCTAGCGGGGTATCGCAGCTTTGCGCGTGACCTCGGACCCCTTCCGATGATCCTCGACGACATCATGGAAACTTTCGACGACACACGGGCCCGGGCCGCATTGCAACTGTGCGCCGAGATAGGGGCAAGTGGACAGGCAATCCTTTTCACGCACCACGCGCACCTGGTTGAGATGGCCCAGACCGCAGTTCCGGGGGTGTCCATTGTAGATATGCCAGCCTGACCAACCGAGCCCTCAATTCTTGGTTGACCACCCACTTGTCGCCGGACCGGACTGCCTGATGGACCGGCGGTGCCGATGCCACACTCCGCTCATTTCACCTTTGTGCGGAGAATGGCTTCGAGCCGACAACGATAATGGAGAATGCAGTCCGGCGACGTCGGAACAGCCCGAACGCTGAGGTGGCCAGTACCAAGTACGGCGCTAGGCTGTCATTATGCGGTTCTTCGTCGAAAGACGCTTCTCGGATGGAGGAAGAGAGTGAGCTTTTTGTTCTGGTGGATCGTTGGCGGTGTCGTCCTCGTCATTCTCGGAAGCTGGGCTTGGAAGCCGAGTAAGGCCACCCGACAACACCGGCATCACGATGAGACGCGGCCATCAACCAAAGTGGCAAAACCCAAGGGGCCTTCCCGCGCCAAGCAACGCGGATTGCGGGCTCCGGCTTCGATGGGTTGGGAAGTCCATGAGTTTGGCGACAATGCGCCCGCGGGCGATTGGGTACAGTGGAAGATTGGAAGCGGATGGTTCGACGTCCAGGGTCACTTCAATCGCAAGGAGACAGTAAGAGAGTTTCTTCGACTGGCAACCCAAGCCGACGAGCGGGGCGAGCCTTTCGGGGCATTGCTTAACCCCGAGCCTGACAACAAGTATGACAAGAACGCCATGCAGGTGATCGGCATCCTTGGTCCGCACGAAGCGCCGACGTCACGGGTCTTCTTGGGCTATGTGCCCGCCGATGTGGCGGCCGAGGTCGCGAGCTTTCCAGAGGGGATGCCAATTGCCGTGGAACTGAAGAAGTCCCGGATCGGAGAGGTCGACGTCATCTTGAACTGCGCAGGTCTGTGGCCACCGGCCAAGCAGCGTCGGGATCTGGGTTTTGAGAAAGCGCCATCGAAACCTGTCACTAGAGTGGATGAGAATGCACTCGAGAAGCTCGATGAATTGATCGAGCGCATGAACGCGATGCCTGCCCTCACAGCGAAGCAGGCGGCCGCGAGGCAGAAAACGAATAGGATCGATTTCATCGAGGACGACGAGGCAACGATTCAGCGCAAGTTGGCCGAACTGGAGGCCGACAGATCACCTTCGGTTCTCGAGGACCCTGGCGGCATCAAACAATACGACAACGACCTCGCCAAGCAGGTGGAGATCGTCAGCGAGGGACTCGATGGATGGGAACGCTCCGGCATGACACCCGCGCCGTACTATTCCTACCGGATTGCTGTGATCCTTTCGAAGCAGAAAGAAGTTGAGCCCGAGAAGGCTTTCCTAGCCGCCTGGTGCAGGCATTTCTCCGAAGTTGGTATCGGGCAGCGCTATGCGGACTTGGTCGAGCGGGCGCGTAAGAAGGGTGCCATACCACCGGCATGAAAATTGGTAGAGGTGGTTTGGCGAGCCCGTGGTAGCGGAGGTATCTGTCGGTCGGAGCGGTAACGAGAATGGCCCGCCCCTATCGTTACCTGGCTCTTCAAGCTATAGACGTTGCGGAAATTCGCTGCATTTGGCACGAACTGGTAGATTGCGGGTCTTTGCTGCCGTTGCCCGAAGGACTGCCTACCGCTCTTGCAAGACCAGACGCACGCCGAGGGTACAATAGATGCTGCCGACGACCGCGCCGTTGAGTTCTCATGCATCAGACGGAATAAGATGCACCTCCAACTCCAAATCCGGCACGGCGCCCACCTGGCGATAGAACGCCCGCGCGGATGCGTTCTCAGCCCACAGATCCAGCACGATCGCATCGCATCCCAGCTCCTCCGCCCTCTTGCGCAGCGCCGCGACAAGGGCGTCGCCGATCCCGCGATGTCAATCGGCATCCAATGTTGACCCCTTATCGGCGTCCAAAATTGACCCCCTTAGTGCTGAGCTGGCCCGGAGCTGCGTAGTCTCCAATTAACGCAGCGGCGCCGGGCCAGCGTGGTAGCAGCCTGGTATTACGCTCGGTTTTTGAAGCGCCAGCTTTCGTTGCCGGTCTCGACGATCTCGCAGTGATGCGTGAGACGGTCGAGGAGTGCGGTGGTCATCTTGGCGTCGCCAAAGACGGTCGGCCATTCGCCGAATGCCAGGTTTGTCGTGACGATTACCGAGGTGCGTTCGTAGAGCTTGCTGATCAGGTGGAACAACAGCTGGCCGCCGGTCTGGGCGAAGGGTAGATAACCGAGTTCATCGAGGATCAGGAAGTCGAGCCGAGAGATCAGGTCGGCGGTGCGGCCCTGCCGCTCGGCGCGGGCTTCTGCATCGAGCTTGTTGACCAGATCGACGACATTGAAGAACCGGCCCCGGCGGCCAGCCCGGATGCAGGCCCGGGCGACGCTGACGGCGAGGTGGGTCTTGCCGGTTCCGGTGCCGCCGATCAGCACGAGGTTGCGCTGATGGTCCAGGAAGTCTCCGGTGGCCAGATCGCGGATCAGGGTCTCGTTGACCTCTGTCGCCTCGAAGTCGAACTCCTCCAGTTCCTTGGCGAGCGGCAGCTTGGCGATGGTCATCTGGTATTTGATCGATCGCGCCTGCTTCTCGCTGATCTCGGCGGTCAGCAAATCCCCGATGATCTGTTGCGGCTCATGCTGGCGCTTCAGCGCCGTGCCGATGATCTCGTCATAAGCTGTCCTCATGCCGTAGAGCTTTAGCTGGCCCATTGCGTCCAGCACTTCTGAGCGTTCCATCCGTTTGTCTCCTAAGGCTGTCATATCGGTTGCAATCGGCTTTCGGCTCGCAGGCCAGCCGCAACGCGTCCGGGGTTGCGATTGTCAGGGGCGGTGGCGGCTCGCGGTGGCGGGCCAGGATGTTCAGCACGACACCCGCCGAATGGACGTTGTGGGACAGGGCCTCGGCACAGGCAGCATCGACGGCGTCCAGGCCATCGATGAGCACGGCGGCAAGGATCTCGACAATCTGCCGGTCACCGCCGGGCTGGCGTTCCAGCTTGCGCTGCACGCGGCGGATCGCGACCGGCAATTCCCATGTCTTGAACGGCGCGCCGTTGCGTAGAGCGCCGGGCTTGCGGGCCAGAACGGGTATGTAATGCAGGGGATCGTAGACGGTGTTGTTGCGCCCGAAGGCACGCGCGTGGCGCCCGACGATCCGACCCTCCTGCCAGCATTCCAGCCGATCTGCGTAGGCTCTGATCTCGACCGGCCGGCCAACCGCACGGGCATCGACCGAGTAACGGTTCTTGTCGAAGCGCACGAGGCAGGTCTTGGACACAGATGCCGGAACCGCGTTGAATCCGTCGAAGGGGCCGACATAAGGGATCAGGCTTGGGCGCTCTTCCTCAAACACCTCCCAGATCGTTTTGTCCCGCATCTCCGGGTGCGTGTTTGTCCGGGCGTAGGCCACGCAGCGGTCCTCCAGCCAGCCATTCAACTCGGCATAGGACTTGAACTTGGGGCGCGGCACGAAGAACCGCCGCCGCAGGACACCGACCTGGTTCTCGACCTGACCCTTCTCCCAGCCCGATGCCGGGGTGCAAGCCACCGGGTCGACAAGGTAGTGCCCGCACATTTGCTGGAACCGGCGGTTATAGGCCCGATCCTTTCCCACGAAGATCGCATCCACCGCCGTCTTCATGTTGTCGTAGATGCCCCGGGCGCAAGCGCCGCCGAAGAAGGCGAACGCGTTGTCATGCGCGTCGAACACCATCTCTTGCGTCTCGCGCGGATAGGCACGCACGTATGGCATCCGGCTGTGGCAGAGACGGACATGGGCGACTTTGACCGTCGTGGTCACGCCATCGATCAGAACGACTTCATGGCTCCAGTCGAACTGGTAGGCTTCGCCGGGATCGAAGCTCAGCGGCACATAGGCAGAGGCCGAGGCCTCCTGTGTCGCCTTCGACCAACTGGCCGCGTAGCGCCGCACAGCATCGTAACCGCCGCCGTAGCCGCGGTTGCGAAGCTCCTCGTAAATGCGGATGAGCGTCAGGCGTTCCCTCTTGGGCTGCCGGGCGTTCTCGGCCAGCATCGCGTCCAGCTCCGAACGCCAGGGATCGATCTTCGGGCGGGGCTGCGTCGCGCGGTCATAGGTGAACTCGGTTGCACCCGATCGGATGACCTTGCGAACGGTATTACGCGATACCCGAAGCTCGCGGCAGATCTGCTTGATCGGTTTGCCTTCGATGAAATGCGCACGCCTGATCTTCGCTATCGTCTCCACAACCAACATCCCCTGACCGCTCCCTCATGCCTTTTGAGGAAGCTTCTGATCACAATTGTCAGGGGGGTCACTTTTGGACGCCGATCACCCCATAACGGGGGTCAATTTTGCATGCCGATCCACATCCCGCGATTGCGGCACGGCTCAATAACCACCAGATCGCCAAGCCACAGCCTTCGGGATCGTGTATGAATTTCGAAGCGCTTGCCGTAGGAGGCGAATCCCACGACCTCCGTGCCGATTTCGGCCACGAGGCAATCGAACCATCGGTCCTCGCCGAATCCGAACCGAAGCAATGCGCCCGTCTCGGCGCCCGGATCGAGATCGGCCACATGGCTGGCCAGTTCACGCGCCAATTGCGCGATGGCCGGAACATCTGCCTCAAGTGCGGAGCGGATACGCATCCTGCCATCTCCCGGTCTGGTTCAGGTCCGGCCAGACCTCGATCAGGCATGCGGCAGCCGGAAGCGCGTCTTCCACGTGCCAGATCTCGTCCGGCAGAAAATCCACGATACGTTCAGCGCCCGCGAAGGCGGCGGCGCGGTTAGGGGCCCAGTCGATCGCCGCCCGGCCGGTGAGGCACAGCGCGGCACCGCTGGTGAAGTCCGGCACGAACAGACCCGCCCGGCCGTCGGACTCGATATTGCCGAGCGTATTGAAGTACCGGTTTCCGGAGAAATCGGGAAAGGACAGCGTGCCGTCCTCGTTGATGCCCAGGAACCCGGGACGCCCGCCGCGATGGGAGACATCGAGTCCTTCAGTGGCGTTCCCTGCAACTCGCGCGCCGCGCGAGGCGATGAAGAACGTATCCGCGCCGGCAACGATGCGGCGGACAGGATCGCTCTCCAACAGCACTCGCCGCCGCCGAGGGGGCGGTGGATCGGCCGGTACCGGCGCGAAGGCGCGGGTCTGGATGTATTTCGGGCAGTTGCCGAAGCTCCGTTCCACGGAGATCATCAGGCCCTCGCCGCCAGAGGCGGTCTGGCCATTCATCCTGTTGCGGCGGCGCGTTGCAAGATCGATGCCGATCAGACCGACACCCGCGCCGGGACCGGTGTCGAAGTCCTCTGCAAGATCCGGTGTGTGGCTCAGCGAAAGTCGTTTCGGGGAAAGCGCCCGTGCGAATCCCGGCGTTCCCGATACCGGCACCGCCCAGGGCCGGCCCCGCCGGTCGAGAAGTGCGAGGAACACCAGCGGCAGGCTCTCGAAGAACTCCTGATGCTGCGCGGGCATGGCATCGCGCATCGCCCGCGAGGCCATCTCTCGCGTCCGCGGCGGAACGTCGGCGCGATCCTGCACCGCGATCTCGCCGGCGTGAAATGTGGCTGGGTGGTTCATGTTTCCCTCCTTGTCGGGATGTCAGGTGATCGCGGGCAGCGGCGAGCGCGCCATGCCGGGCAGTGCCTTCTCGAAGTGAAATCGACGGATCGCCCCGCCGAGGGTCTTGTTGGTTGCCCGCGTCGCGACCTCCTGCCGAACCTTGCGATATCCGGTGTTTCGGTAGAGGGTGAGTGCGGCCGTTTGCAACTCCGACGTGCTGAGGATCATCCGCTTGCAGCTGGCCTTTTGGGCCTCGGTCTCGGCGCGGGCCAGCAAGTCACGCCCAATGCCGCGGCGCCGGAACCGCGGATCGACATACATGCGGCGCAGCTCGGCCGCGCCGGGTTCCGCCTGTTCGAGACCGAACATGCCGACCAGTCCGCCCGCTGCGGAGGCGACGAAGAACTGTCCACCGCGCGCGGCATAGTAGCGCGCGATATTGTCGATCTCCTCTCGCAGCGCAGTGGCAATGTAGGCCTCGAATTGTTCCGCCATGTGACGCGGTGCCATCAGCCTGTTCACCGCGATGAAAAGCGCGCGCACCGCCGCCGCATCATCCGGTTCGAACGGTCGCACGATGATCGGATCATCATCCGGGGCCGTTGCGGGCGCGCGGCCTTTCCGGTCGGCACGTGTCGGAACATGAGGGCTGGACACCTCGGCATCGCGTTTCATGGGCGGAAATCTCCCACTGCGTGGTTTGCTTATTCTCGACCGGCCCGCCGGAGAACCGACAGGCCGGTTCACTCAGGCGGCGCGAGCTTTGCGGGCGGGGAAGTCGATGTCGGTTTCGGCGACGTGGTTGAGGTAGTTGGTGAAGATGTTCGCCACCACGTTCGCGACGGTTTCGACGATGTCGGAATCCGATAGCCCGGCATCGCGGGCCGTGGTCAGGTCGGCATCCGTCACCAGACCGCGCGCCTGCACCATGGCCAGCGCCAGTCGCAGGATTGCCGCGATGCGCGGATCGTCGGAGCGGCCGGCGAGATGAGCGTCGACGTCGCCAGGCGCGACATTCAGCCCGGCCGAGATCGCGGCATGGGCGGAGGCGCAGTAGTCGCAGCTATTGGCCCCGGCGACGGCAAGCGCTATCGCCTCGCGGGTGCGGGCGTCGAAACTGCCGCCAGCAAGCGCCTCGTTGAGGCCAAGCAGGCCGCCAAGCACAGCGGGCTGGTTTGCCGCGACGCGGTAGAGGTTCGGCACCATACCGAGCTTGCCCTTGATCGCGGTGAACAGAGTGGCGGCCTCGGGGGCGGCGACGGAGTCGGAAATCTGGGTGATACGTGCCATGGAATATTTCCTTTCTCGGTTTTGGGGGCTCAGGCAGTGGCCAGGCCAGTTTCGGGTTTCGACAGGGCGATGACCGTCACGACCGCCGCGCCGTTCAGCCAGTAGTAAGCCGCGTCGAGCCCGGAGAACCCGAGCGCGAAGGGCAGGATCAGGAACAGCACGCCCACGCCCAGATCGACGGCGAGATGCAGCTTGTACGGCAGCACGCGGATCAGCCCGAGGTGGTGGTCTGTGAAGACCGTCAGGAGCAGGGCCGCGACGCCGACGATGGGCGAGATGGTGAGCGCGAGGGGATGCGTGGCGCCGAGCCCGATCAGGAACGGCAGGGCGATGAGCGCAAGCGCGACGGGATAGTCGAGCCTGGCATGGATGGTCTTGGTGACAAAGCGCATGGTGTGAGGTCCTTGAAGAGGTTACAGGGGCGGCGGTCTGTCCGCCGTGCCACCTACCTATCCGACCCGATCAGGACGGCGAATTCCTGAAAGTCCGAGAAACCTCTCAGATCGTCCGCATATTCGGACGACTTGTCACGCGGCGTGCGATTCCATGCCGCCCTGCCGGAACGCAGCGGGCGAAAGGCCGATCTCTTTCTTGAACACCCGGCTGAAGGCCGATTCCGAGGCGTAACCAGACACTTCCGCTGCCTCGGCCACGCTGAGTCCGCGCGCACTGATCGCTTCGCGTGCGATCTGCATCCGCCAGGATGTCACGTAGCTCATTGGGGTTGCGCCGATCCGTGCCGTGAACCGTTCGGCGAAGCCGGTGCGCGAAAGCCCCGCCTCGCGGGCAAGCGCCGCCACGGTCCAGTTTGAAGTGGGGTTCCGGTGAAAGGCGGTGAGCGCACGGGCGAGGTGCGGGTCCGCAAAGCCCGCCACGCCGCAATCGACCTCGCGCGCCTGCTCGATATAGGAACGGATCGCCTGGGCGAAGATCGCCTCGGACATCTTGAGCGCGATCAGGTCGCCGCCCAGCCGCGCGCCGCCCGCCTCGGCGCCGATCACCCGCAGCGTAGCCTCAAGCCATGGGCCCGCCTCCTCGCCGTAGCCCCGCAGATGAATGAAAGGGGGCAGCTGGTCGAACAGCAGGTGCTTCGAGCCCTCGGCCAGGGCGAAATGCCCGCAGATCAGTTGCGTGTCGCGGGGACTTTCGTCGCCGCCCCAGACCAATGTGCCATGACCCGGAAAATCGGCGCGCGACAGGATGTCGTCAAGCGGCAACGCGTCGTCCGGGCCGGTATGGCGGCACGACAGGATATGAGCGGTGCCATGGGGGATCACGATCAGATCGCCCTGGGCAAGATGCACTGGCACCGGCACACCCGCCACCCGGACAAGCGCCTCGCCCCGGTGCGCGAAGTGAAAGCGCGCCACGTCGCGGAAAGGCGGGACACGCACACCCCAAGGTTCAGTGAAGCTCGTGCGGAAGTAAAGCGTACCGCGGAGCGAGAGGCGGGTGAGGATATCGCTGAGCAGGTCAAACATGAATGCAAGTTTATCACTGGAATCGGAGTCGTCCATACAGCCGGACGATCGGGCATTTATTCCGAACGCTCCGGCATTCATGGTCCATCTTCTTTAGTGTCATCTGGCGTCACCGAAACCAAACCAAGGAGATGACACGATGAAAACCCTTACACTCATGATCGGCCTTGCCATGTCGGCGACCGGTGTTGTTGCGCAGGCCGGCGAGGCGATGAACGATCTCGAGATCGCGCATACCGCCTATACGGCGGGTCAGCTCGACATCCGGTATGCCCATCTGGCGTTGGCTGTGTCCGAAAACGACGCGGTGCGCGAATTTGCCCAGACCATGATCCGCGATCATTCGGCGGTGAACAAAGCGGCAGGCGCGTTGATCGCGGAACTCAATGTCACCCCGCAGGACAACGCGCTGTCTCAGGCGCTGGTCGAGGGGGCGGCGGCAAAGCGTGCCGAACTGGCGGGTCTGTCGGGCGCGGCCTTCGACTGTGCTTATGCGACGAACGAACTCGGCTACCATCAGGTCGTGAACAAGACGGTCGCCGAGGACTTCATCCCCGCCGTCACAGTCGAACCTCTGAAGGCTCTGCTGGGGGATGCGCTCGTCACCTTCCGCGCACATGAAGCACATGCGGAGAATATGGTGTCGGGTCTGCAATGCGCGGGCTGACACGGCTCACGCGGAGGCGGTTAGGTCAGGGGCTTGGCACCGCGATGGCCCTGGCCGGACTCCCCGGCATTCTTCGGGCTCATGACGGCACGCATGAGGTCACGGTGCGAATCGAGCGTTTCGCCTTCGATCCGCCTGAAATCGAGCTCCTCGTCGGCGACAGTGTGACTTGGATCAACGGCGATGTCGCACCGCATACGGCCACCGCGCTTGGCGGCTGGGATACCGGCAGCATCGAACAGGATGGCCAAAGCCGGATCACATTCGATTCACCTGGTGAGCATCACTACATCTGCGGGTTTCACCCGCACATGAAAGGAACTGTCGTCGTCCGTGCAAAAACAGACGGTTGATCGGCGCGGGCTGTCCGCTTCCCGTCCCCCGGTGGGTGGCCCGCGCAACAAACCATGAAGGGAAAAACCATGTCTGAACCCATCACCCTCGTAAGCCACGCGCTTTGCCCTTATGTCCAGCGCATCGCAATCGCCCTTGCAGAAAAGGGCGTCGTGCATGACCGTGTCACCATTGATCTGGCCAACAAGCCGGACTGGTTTCTGGCGATTTCGCCAATGGGCCGCACGCCAGTCCTGAAGGTGGCTGCCGCGGCGCTCTTCGAATCCGCGGCGATCCTCGAATATCTTGAGGAAACACAGCCCAACCCGCTGCATCCCGCCGATCCGGTCGAACGGGCGCGGCACCGCGCCTGGGTTGGCTTCGGGTCGGAGGTGCTGAACGACATCGCTGGATTCTACGCCGCGCCGGACGATGCTACGCTCGATGCCAAGGCCGAGGCGCTGCATGCCCGTTTCCGCCTCCTCGAAGACCATCTTGGCCAAGGTCCGTGGTTCGCGGGCGAACGCTTCAGCCTTGTCGACGCGGTCTTCGCTCCGGTGTTCCGCTATTTCGACACCTTCGAGCGCATCGGGGATTTCGGCTTCTTCGACGGGCTCGTCAAGGTTCCAGCCTGGCGTGTGGCGTTGGCGGCCCGACCGACGGCGCGCGATGCCGTCGCCGGTGATTACGGCGACCGTCTGGTCGAGTTCCTGCGCCGCCGCAACGGCGCGTTGGCAGGCCGAATGGAAATCAGCTCCGTGCGGGAAAGGAGGTCGGCTTAAGCCAGGAAGCCGCCGCCATGTGCTACGATGTCGAAACCCGTTGCAAGGAGAGCGTCGGCATGGCGCAAAAAGGCTCGCCCCGGATCACATTTGGGCGCTTGCCGGACATTGGGCCGGATACGCTGGTCGCGCATATGTCGGACCCGCGCGTGGCCGAGCACATGCCGCTGCTGAAGGGCGCGTGGACCCACGAGGTTGCCGCGAAATTCGTCGCAGCCAAGGAGGAGCGCTGGCGCAGCGACGGGCTGGGGCATTGGGCAATCCTTGCCGATGATCGCTATGTGGGCTGGGGCGGATTCCAGAAGGAGGGCGACGAATGGGATTTCGGCCTGGTCCTGATGCCCGCGGCCTTCGGCCTCGGCGCGCGGATCACCCGCAAGGCCGTCGCTTTCGCCCGGGGCGATACGCGCATTCCCTTCGTCACCTTCCTGCTGTCGCCATCGCGCCGGAACCTCGCCGCGCTCGACCGGCTGGGCGCGACGTTCGTTGGCAAGATCGAACACGATGGCGCGACGTTCCTCAAGTATCGGCTGGAGACGAGGTGACGCCTTGCTCGCGATGTGTCGACTGCATTCAGCGTAACCCATCACCCGAACCGCCGGCGTTTTTTAGGCACGGATCGCCGGCTACGATACCTGCGGCGGCATCCAAGGGAGCGGCGTTCCCCCACGCGAAGACAGGCCGAGATGGCGATCTCCGAATACATCAACAGCTTCTACAATCCACGCCGACGCCGCTCAGCACTGGGCTGGCAAAGCCCCGTCGCTTTCGAACAAAAGGTGGCCTAAACGAGCACTTGGGGCGGCACTAAAGCGTGACAGTTTTCTGAAGGGAGACTGCAGCGTGGCGGTCGTGGTGCCTTCAGAAAGTGAAAGCGAGCTCTGGGTTTTGTCGGATTCGGAGCAGGCGGGAAAGAGGTCTGGCGGGGTTCCGGATGGACCCCGCCGACCATAAGTGAATTCTACCCCCAACGTTTCTCCGATCCGCGCGCGGTTGCCGCGTGTCCCCTCAAAATCGGAGATTAACAATGGCCAAATCCACGAAGCCCAGGTTCGACGTTGCGGCGTCGATCACCGACGAGCTCATCGGCATCATAGACCGGGGCGTATTGCCGTGGCGCAAACCCTGGCAGGTCGGCGGCAGCTCGGTGCCGCTCAGGCAGAACGGCGAGCCCTACCAGGGCATCAACAACTTCCTGCTCACCATGCGCACCATGATGGTTGGTTACACCTCGCCATACTGGATGACCCTCAGGCAGGCGAACGAATTGGACGCGAAGGTTCTGAAGGGTTCGAAATCCTCGGTTGTCGTCTACTACGGGACCGCCAAACGGCGGTGCGAAGAAGGTGTCCACGATAACGACACTGAAACCGACGACGCCAAAGCCATCCCCTTCATGAAATCCTACCGGGTGTTCAACGCTGGCCAGATAGATGGTCTGCCCGAGACGTTTCATCCGAAACCCCGCGAGATCGAGGTTCGACCGAAGAGCAAGCCGATCCCGCACATGCAGGCGTTCTTCGAGGCGATCGAGGCTGAGGTGACCTTCACCGGGCGCGAGGCCTATTACATGCCCGCCGTCGACAAGATCTACATGCCGGAACTTGCGCTCTTCGAGAACCCGCTGCATTTCTACGGGGTCTGGGCTCACGAACTCGGCCATAATGCCGCGGTTTGGATTATGCCGCGCCGATCCTCATAACCTGTTGTTCAGCGAGAAGAGCGGCGCGGCATGTCGGCATAATTCAGAGCGCTTCCAGGAAGGCGAGCAGTTCATCTCCCGGTCGATAGCGTCCGCCTGTGCTGTCGATCGGCTTTGTCAGCGCCATCGCTCGTTCCTTCAGTTCGATATCGGCATGGATATAAACCTGCGTCGTCTCAATCGATTCATGGCCTAGCCAGAGCGCGATGATCGTTCGGTCCACACCGCTCTGCAGAAGTTGCATTGCGGCGGTGTGGCGCAAGACGTGCGGCGTGACGCGCTTCAATCTGAACGTCGAACTGGTCAAGGCGACGGTGACCGAGTGCTTTCGAACGATCCGTTCAACCGCGTCTCGGCTCAAGGGCGCGCCTCGGATCGTTGCAAACAAAGGATCGTTGGGTTCGGCGTCAATCTGGGCAAGCCAGGCTTTCACAGCATCCCGACTGTCTGCCCGAAGTGGCGTCGCGCGTTCCTTGCGGCCTTTGCCCATGCATCTCAGGTGCGGCCCAGTGCCGAGTTCAACATCCCTGACGCGCAGGCCGATCAGCTCCGATACACGCAGGCCGGTTTGGATCATTGTGAGGAGCAGGACCCGATCTCGCCGCCCAAACCAGGTCGATTGGTCGGGCGCCTTCAGCAGGGCCTCCATTTCGTCACGGGTCAAGAAGTCCACGACGCGTTTTTCGTGCCGCTTGGACGGCATCGCCAGCACCTTCTGGCAATGGTGCAGGAGCTGGGGCTCGCAGCCCGCGACGTATTTGAAGAACGAGCGAATGGCCGCGAGGCGAGTGTTCCGGCTTCGCGCGCTGTTGCCGCGTTCCTCCTCGCAGAACGTCAGGAAACGCCCGATGATGTCGGCGTCCAAGTGGGCGACGTGCAGTTCAGTCGGCGGCAGCTTGGTTTGCGCCTCCGCGTATTTCAGCAAGAGACGGAAGGTGTCGCGATAGCTGGCAATAGTGTTTGGGCTGGCCTGCATCTGGGTCAACAGCCGCTCAGTGAAGAACCGCTGCAGGTAGACGGGCAAGGGATAGGTTGCGATCATGATGCGCCCTCCACAACCCGTCGCTGGGCGCGTTCCGCCGCCAACTGCATCAGCTCGGGTACGGCCTCGATGTACCAGAACGTGTGCTTGGGTTCGGAATGGCCGAGATAGGTACTGAGCTTGTACATTTCGGCCTCGATGTCCCGGCCATTGCGGAACCAGTCCAGGATGGTGTGAACTGCAAATGTGTGCCGCAAATCATGGATGCGCGGCCCCAGTCCGTGGCGATTGTAGGCTTGCGGTGACCGAAGGCCGATGTTTCTGCTGACCTGCGCGAAGTTATAGCGTGCCCCGCAATCTCCTGCCGGTTGACCGTCTTCTTTGATGAAGAACCGCGAGGCTTGCTGGGCAACCAGCCGATCTCGCAATCCGGCATAGTGGGCAAGTTGGGCAACGGTGTCCCCTTTGACAGGTAGCTGGCGGTCCTTGCCGTTTTTGGTGTTTCTGAGCGTGAGCACGGCCCGATCCAGATCGACATCCTGCCGATCAAGCGACAAGGCTTCGCTCACGCGCATCCCCGTTACCGCGATCAAGCCGAACAGGGTCTGCCACATTGCGGCACGCAGACCATAGGGTGACGGCAATCGACCGGCCTCAGCAACAATATATGCAATCTGCTTGGGCGCGTAAATGTATGGCACGCGTCTTCGATAGCGCCCGATGACAAGCTGGATGGATGGAACCTCAGTCTGATCGTCGTGCTCTGCAAGCCAGAAGGCGAACCTGCGCACTATTCCAAGACGTCGAGACCATGTGTTGGCGTCCGCACCGCCGTAGTTCGCTTTCCAGTCGAGGAACAAGGGCGTCGTGATCCGATCGAACCCATTCTCATCGCCAAAGTTGGCGAACTTGCGCAGGACCCGTTCATCAAAAGAGAGATCAAACCCCATCGAACGCCGCAGGGC
Organism: Pukyongiella litopenaei; assembly: GCF_003008555.2. Classification (NCBI taxonomy): domain Bacteria; kingdom Pseudomonadati; phylum Pseudomonadota; class Alphaproteobacteria; order Rhodobacterales; family Paracoccaceae; genus Pukyongiella; species Pukyongiella litopenaei. Next base: position 32,407 of record NZ_CP043621.1, read on the forward strand.
CAGATATTCATCAAGTCGTTGAGACAGTGTTTTCATTGCACTGCCTCCGCCGTTGGCCAGGATCGCGAGATCGAGCGCAGGGCATCAACATCATGCTGCGCATAGATCATCGTGGTCATCGGGGACCGGTGACGCAGCACATCCCCGATCTCGGCCAACGAAGCACCTTTTCGCAGCATGTCGGTGGCCAGGCTGTGTCGTAGAATGTGGCTACCAACATAGGCTTGTGGCGGACTGATGCCGGTCGCGTCATAGGCATCCCGCAATATCCAGCGGAGGATTTGTGCGTCCCTGAACCTCTTGAACGGCGGTTTGACGGAGACAAACAGCGCCCGATCCGGGCCACGACGCTCATTCTTGATGTAATCGACTATCGCCTCGCCAACCTCGGCCGGCATTGGCATCCGGTCGTGCAATTGCCTCTTGCCACGGATCAGGATTTCCCCGGCCCGCCAGTCGATATCATCCAGTTCGATGGCCGTCACTTCCGGCGCTCGAAGGCCAAGCCGGGCGATCAGCATCGCATAGTTGCGTCGGCCCGTTTTCTTGTGGCCGCGCACCACCTCGATGAGACGATTGACCTGTTCCGGCTCAAGATATCGCGGAATGCCGGTTGGTTTGGGCTGGCGCGCCTTTGGCACGGCGGCGCTCAAGTTGCGCTCGGTCTTTCCGCTCCAGAACAGGAACTGGAAGAGGTTGCGAAGATGCGACGGGCCTGTCTTGTCCCGCGGCGCGTTTTGTTCCTTGCGCAACCAAAGTATGAACCCAGTGATGTCGTCGGGCTTGATGGTGTTCAAGTCACCCAGGCCAGAGCCGAACTTCGCAGTCAGGAACCGATCAAAGAACCGCAGGCAATGGTAGATGGTTTCCTCTGACAGGCCGCGCTGGACGCGAAGATAGGATTCGTAATCACGTTTTAGGACTGCCCTGGGCGACGTGTCGATTGGCTCCGGTTCACGCGGCGGCGCCCCGTGTTCACCGATCAAATAGTCCCGGAACCGTTCCAATTGGTACTTTACGTAGCTTCGACCTGACGCACAAATTTGTGTTGTGATCTGAGAGATCAGTTCTTCTGCGGTTTGGTCATCCAACATGATAAGCGGAACACCGGAACACTCGAGCTTGGCTGCAAACCTCCGAGCGTTGCGAGCATAGTTTTCGACGGTGTGAGTGCAATATCCCTGGGCTGTGATCATCGCCGCAAAATTGGCGGCGGCTTCGTCCAGAGTGCTTTGAACTGTTTGATGTATTTTGTCTTTTGCCATTTTGGCCTCCTTCGTTTCAATGAAGAGGCAGTGTGGCCAGCGAACGTTTTGGTTACAGCCTGTTAACCAAATCTTGAGACATTAAAGCCCAACCATTTCCGGGCGTCTTGCATGCATCAATCATTTTCAGACTTTATCCGCACCGGCGGAGAAGGCGAGTTTCTGCTTCGGAAGTCCGACGGGCGGGTTCTCGGGCGACGGGTTAACTGGTCTGTTAAAAATAGCTTCCCAGACTACAGCGCACTACGTCGCAATTTTGAAGACCAGCTTGATGCCATCGGTCGAGATAATGCCGACATGCTGCTGGACGCATTGGCGGACGCCTATGACCCGCCCTTGGAAGAACAAGACCTGCCCAGCATCTCTGGTGCCGTCAATGAGACCCTCAGCCAGTGGGACCAAAGGCTTTCCGCAATCTGGGCCGAATGGAACACGCATCCTCAAAGGCTACGACCAGTCCGGCAAGCCATGGAAGAGCGACTGCTGCGGAGCTTTGCTGGTCTGATCAATGAGATCAGGCAACGTGACCTCGGCATTGAACAGTACGTTTGGCAAACCGTAGGCGATGAGAAGGTCCGGGCCTCGCATTCTGCTCGCAACGGTGGCGTGTATCGATGGGACTCGAATGACGAGAAGCCTGGCGAGGCGTCAAACTGTCGTTGTTCCGCGCGCCCGGTGCCGCCCGGTGCCGACATTGGTCTGCTGGGACCCATTGGTTTGCTTGACAGGTTCCTGAGTGATCTCGGAGACGATTTTACCGCTGGCACCGGCGTCCGGCCGCAGACGTTTGTTGAACGGCTGCGCGATGGTTTCTATCCAGAGTCCGGCATCACGATTGACGGCGAGATGCTCGACGTTCAGACGCAAGGCGACTTGGCTAAAGCGTTCCAGCAGCTTGGAGACGCCATCAAAGACAACCCTGACGCCTTCCTCAATCTTCTGGAGCGCCGCGGCGACGGACTGGAACGTCTCGCATCCGTCTTTGGGATATCAAACCCGGACGCCCTGGCGGCGGCAGCCACTCTGGCAGCTGCCGGAGCGTCAAATGAACTTATCGATCAGGCACTCACCCAAGCCCGCAGCCCAATTGACCGGTTCGTCGGGGGCACCGCCACATCGCTGGTGGATATCGCTGAAGCGATACGAAGTATTCCGGACATACGTCTGGATGACCTGCGTCGCGTCGCTGAGGCTATCTATGCCGATCCATCTTCTTTGCCCGAAGCGATGGTGGAGCCGTTCCGTGAAAGGATCGCTGCAAGCGATTATGCAGGCGCTTTGGGTTATGGGCTGCCGGAAGTCCTGGCCGGTGTTGCCGCCCTTGGTCGAGTTCGGCGGCGCGCAGAAGGACTATCAGCACCCGAAGAACTCACACTCGACCGCCTTAGAACCGATCCGGACTTCGAGGGCGTCACCAATGCGGGACCGTACTCTCCCAAATTCGAGAAGTGGATCAACCGGGGTGGCACAGTTGAACTGATGCCAGAGGGCCATTTCCGCTACTCTGCAGACATCGACATTCTGGGACAGCCGCAACGGGTTTCCGTCGAATACCCGGACGGATACCCCGATTTCCGTCCATTCATGACCCATCCAAGTGGTGTGCGGTCCGTTGAGATTGATGTTTCAGGGACTGGACGCATCGATAGCCGCCGCGCAAACATCGCCGCGGGACATCCGGATTGGGGAAGCGAGGCACCGGCTGGGTGGGTCTGGCACCATGTTGAGGACGCGCGCACGATGCAGCTTGTCCCCCGAACAATAAACGAGGGCTTCTATCATCAGGGCGGCGCATCGAGAGTGAGAAACCAATGATCTTCGAGCGACAAAATGAACCAATCGATGAAGCCACGATCAAGGGCTTCGAAGTAGCCAGAAACCTCCGATTTCCGTCAGATTACAGAGCGTTCCTGTTAAAATTCAACGGAGGTCGTCCTGCTGATGCGAACGCTTTTTGGCAAATAGATGAACTTAACTTGCTGAGCATCGAGGAAGTCTACGGGTTCACCAGCGACTCTTTGAACTCCATCGAAAAAGATCGCTTCAACAATTTTTCGAACTCAATCCATATGCAGCTTCTTCAGATCGCCTACACTGGCTCGCAAGGCATCTACATGGATCTTCGAGAAGGCCCGATGCACGGCAAGATTTACATTTTGGCGCGCCCCGCAAACAAGGCGCTAAAGGTAGACGACGCAGGCTTTCAAGACGAGGACGACTACGAAGAGGCTCTATTCCTCCATCCAGTCGCAAACACGTTCTCGGAGTTCATAGCGTTGCTTGGGCCTGATCCGAACGAAGCCTGATCTTTCGCCTCGCTAAGCATCCTTGATTATGCCGCGCGTATACAGGGCATCTGCCAAGTTTCGTGGGTCTGTTTTTATCAGGTCGGCATAATCCAAAGCTCGGCATTATGAGTGTTATGCCGACATCGGCATAAGGGTCACTGGACCAAACCGCGGCACCGGCTGGGCCGCGACTACGGCGATGCGCGGTTCGGCAATACGGGTTATGCGCGGGAAGAGATCGTCGCCGAGCTCTGCTCGGTGTTCCTGGGCCAGCATCTCGGGTTCACGGCACATACGCTGGAGATGAACGCCGCCTATCTCGACAATTGGCTGCGGGTTCTCAAATCCGACAAGCACGCGATCTTCAAGCACGCCGCCGATGCGCAGCGGGCCTGCGATTACCTGATCGCCGCCTCCGAGGCGGGGCGATCCGCGATGACAGCCGATGTCGCCTGAGCACCGAACGAACCGGAGGACCAAGGCATGCAGCGCTATGAACCCAAAACCCTGAAAGTGGTCTGTTTTCCAGACGGGGCGCGATACGTGATCCGGTTTCGCAATGGCGCCTGGTGGTGGAGCCGGTCCGAAGGTGCGTATCCGCTCTCAGCGCTGGTCGAGACTATCGAGGAGCGGGGCGGATGGATCGAGCGTATCCCCAACCCGAACCATCGGCCGCGGAGACTTCTGGATCTGTAGAGAGCCGGATGTGTGGCCTTCTCTCGCGGAAAAGTAAAAGCAGGCTTTGGGTCTGGTGGTTTCAACCCATCCGGAAAGGACAGACCCATGAGCACCCCCGAACCCGCAGAGTTCTCCCCGCCAGACGCCGCCACCATCGCCGCGCAGAACGATGCCTTCCGCAGGTTTGCCTGTCTTGGCATCGCGCCGGATCAACCGATCCAGGGCCGCATGCACGTGACGCGCTCATTGATGGAAGCCGGCGACGGGTTCATGGCCGAGGCGGTGAAAGCCACCGGGGAGTTCGACACGTTTGAGCCGGAAAACGATCCCGAGGGCTGGCATGATTTCGGGGCGGTCACGATCCGAGGCGAGACCGTGTTCTGGAAACTGGATTTGTACGAGGCCGATTCCGATTTCCGCTTCGGGGCCGAGGCCCCGGACAACCCCGAGACCACCATGCGCGTGCTGACCATCATGAAGGCGCGTGATTGGTAGGACTGGCCGCTCCAGACCTGCCCGCGACGGGCCCGCTGACCCCGAAAGGCAAAGCGGGCCCTTTGTCCTGTTGGTTCCCGGATCCGGGGATTGGTCGCGCGAAGATCCGCGCGACTCTCTCAATCACGTCGAAAAGGACAAATCATGACTCACACGTTCAAACCCACCACCGTCGCCATCGGCGATCTCGTGGCCCATCCGGCCAATGTGCGCAGCAAGTCGCCCGAGACCTATGCCTCCGAGAACATCGCGCATCTCAAGGCCAGCATCGCCGTGCTGGGCCTCCTGCAGCCGCTGCTCGTCCAGAAGATCGATGGCAAGTTCGCCGTGCTCGCCGGCGGCCGGCGTCATGCGGCGCTCCTGGAACTGGTCGCGGACAAGTCGGCCAAGAGCTTCGCCAAACGCACGAAGATCGACTGCCGGATTGTCCCCAACGATTGCGACGTGACCACCGCGCTGTCGCTCGCCGAGAACATCACCCAGGCGCCGATGAATGCGATCGACGAGTTCGAGGCCTTCGCCCGGATGATGGAGGTCGACGGGCAGACGCCTGAGACGATCGCCAAGACCTTCGGCACCACCGTTGCGGCTGTGAAAGGCCGTCTGCGCTATGGACTCATCCACCCCGACATCCGCGCTGCGGCCCGTGCCAAGACGATCACCCTCGATACGATGAAGGCCTTTGCCGATCATCCAAGCCAGGAGGTGCAGAAGGAAGTCTTCGAGGCGCTTACCAAGGAGGACAGCTACGTCCAGGCCTACACGGTGCGAAACGCTCTGAAGTCCCGCGGCGTGCAGGTCAGCGACGATATCGGGGCGTTCGTGCGGCAGGACTACGAAGCGCGTGGCGGAGCCATCGCGGCCGATCTCCTGGACGAGCATTCCGTGCTCGAGGATTCCGCGCTGGTCGAAACCATCCTGCTCGAGAAGCTCAGCACAGCCGCCGAAGAGGCTCGCGCAGCGATTGGTTTTGCCTGGGCAGATGCGGTCATCCAGTACGATTACGCCGCCATGGCAGATTACGGGCGTGTCTATCCGGGGCCTGTTGAACCCGATGAGAAAGGGGCGAGGCGCGTGGACGAGATCACCGCCGAGCTTGAGACGCTGGAGCGGGAGATGGAGAACGAAGACCTCGAGGATGAGGCTTACAACGATCTCTACGACCGGGTCGACGCGTTGGAAGCTGAAGCACGGGATCTGCAGGAGGCCTACAGCGCGGAGGATCTCGCACGCTCCGGCGTGATCGCCTCCTGGTCGCACGGCAATTTCAGCCTGCATGTCGGCCTGGTGCGCCCTGAGGACAAACCCGAAAGCGCGGGCAAGGCACCCGGCACGACACAGGACCAGGGCGCGGCGGACAGGAATGAGATCACCTATCCCGCCTCTCTGACCGAGGACCTCAAGACCGAACGGGCGATGGCGCTCGGTGCTGCGATGACGATGCACCCGGACGCCACGCTCGACCTCACGCTCTTCAAGCTGGTCACCGATGTGCTGGGTCACGGCATGGGCGTCACCCCGGCGATCAAGGTCGATGCCCGCCAGGAGTATCGCAGCCACGCCAAGATGGACGAGATTGACAGCACTTCGCTCGAACAGGTGGCGGAAGCCCGTGACGCGCTCGATCTCTCCTGGGCGGATGACGCCAAATCCCCCGCCGACCAGTTCGCACGCTTCCGCGCACTCGATGCGGGCGAGAAAGCCAGGCTCGTGGCCTTTGCCACCGCCAGCACCACGCAGTCCTGCTTTGCGCGGGACCGGCAGCGCGACAGCCTGATGCATGACTTCGAGGTCGAGATCATGCCGGACATCCGGGCGCATTGGACGCCGAACGCGGCGCTTTTCAATCGCTTCAAGAAAGCCTGGCTTCTGAAAATCCTCGGCGAGGAGCTGGGGCTCGCGCAGGAGGCGGTGACATTGGCCTCTTCGACCAAGAAGGAGGTCGTCGCCTTCTGCGACAAGCTCTTCGCGGAGCCCTTCGCCACGCTCACCGATGCGCAGCGCGCGGCCGTCGCGGCCTGGTGTCCGCCAATGATGCAGACCTCGGGTATCGAGCCGGTCGACGCGCCCGAGGCCGAGATGCCCGAAGGCGAAACCGAGGTCGCAGAAGCGGCCTGAACGAGCAGGCGACCCGCTCAGCAGCTGCGGGGCGGGTCGCACCTTTATCAAACTCACAGGAAAATCCAATGGCACTTCTCAGCTTCTCCGCGGCGGGCGCCGCGGCCCAGATCGCGTATGCGCGCGGCTGCTCCACCTTCCTGCCGAACTGGAACGGCCCGGTCGGCAAACCCGCCCTCATCCTGATCGTCGGCAATGGCGTGCATCTGCGCTCCAACGGCATCGACGGTGCGTCCACGCGGATCGTCACCACCGAGCGCGCCGATCCCTCCTTCGCCTTCGCGACAGGCATCAACCCGTTCCGGGACCCTGACTGGATGGTGGCCCGGCAAGCGGCGTTCCGCGATCTGACGGGCCAGTTCTACACCGACATTCTCGACGACGTGCAGATGCTCATCGACCGAGGTCATGACACCATCCGGCTGGCGACCGATGGCCACACGATCCGCGTCTTCCTGCGCCGCGCCGCCGACTACCTGATCGGCGGCACCTATGATGTCCCGTCCGGTCTCGGCGGGACGTTCCGGGTGATCCTCAGGGATGCCACCGACACGCATGCCATCGTGCAGAACCGCGGAAACTGCGAAGATTTCGACGAGATGCTGCCCTACCGTGTGCCGCTCGATGCACTCATCGAGATCGATGACCGGAGGGCGGCTTAACGCGTTCGACTTAATCTTGAACCGGTTGTTCGCTGCCTCTCGCTTCGCTCGAACGCGAAAACCGGTGACTGGATTTAAGATGTAAAGTCGAAACGCTGAAACGCGCCCTTTCTCACATTCGCATCGCCAATACCCTGCCGGGCCTGCGGCCCTCTCGGGACATTGGCGCCCAAAATTTTCCCTGTGAGAGAAAGGACTCTGAAATGGGTTGGCTCTTTTATACCGATCGTCGCGTGAAGACCTACGCGGACGAGAAGGCGGAAATCGCCCGACTCTGTACCTCCGAGACCGAGACGCGCCGAACTGAACTGCTCAAAGCCTGCAAGGTCGGCGCGACCTGGTATGCAGCTGCCAGGGTCACGAGCCTGGACGGCTCGCCGGTCGAGGACGCGACCTATGTGACCGAAAATGACGGGTCGATCACCTTCGGGGCGGTGTTTCTCACCCGATACGACGAGGGCTGCTGGGGCTACAAGGACATCGAGGAGAGCGCGGGCCCCGTCGAGTCGTGCGCCCCGCTCAGCCTTCTGGCGCTGCTCTCCGAATTGAAGGACCCCGACAGCTATGCCCATGCCTGGCGCCAGCGCTGTCGGGACTGGGCCGCGATTCCGGACTACGAGGAGGGCGACAAGATACGGCTCGCCGCGCCGGTGTCGCTGACCGATGGCAGCACCTGCCAAATCGTGACGGCCACCCATTACAGACGCGGAGCGCAAAGACGCCGGTGCTATCGCATCGAGGACACCGGCGGTCTCGTGCGTCTGTCGAAGGCCTCGCTCGCGGGGTCGGAATTGCTCGACTCCGCCAAGGGCGCGGCGAGTCCGGTTCTGGCCGAGTTCTTCAGGGGGCAAAAGGGGTGACGATGTTCCCCATTCCTGCCTCTTGCAGAATATTAAGAAAATCCGTATATTCCTAAAAAGGCAGAGAATCCATGGAGAGCCGAGATGAAACAGTTTGCAGCAGGCGATCTGACCCGCAACACGGGCGATCTCTTCGAGGCGGCAACCGTTGCCCCGGTCGCGATCACGAAGCACCGTAAGCCGCGCTTCGTGGTCATGTCGATGGAGCGGTTCCAGGCCCTGACGGCCGGACGCGGGTCCCAGGTGGCCCTCGATGTGGCCGACATGCCCGAAGAACTGGGCAACCTCCTCGACCAGGGCATCGAAGAGCATTTCCGTGACCGCTGATTTCCCTGCCGCCGGGCAGGTTTTCGATTACCACTACCTTTGGAAATGGCAAGCGGATCGCGGCGAAAGCGAAGGACGGAAGAAGCGGCCAAGCTGCGTGGTAATCGTCGTCACCAACCAGACGGGCCAGCATGTCATGTTCATTGCGCCCATCACCAGTAAATCCCCGGATGAGGGGCGTGTGGCGCTGAAGATTCCCGAGACCGAAGCGCGCCGCGCCAGGCTCGACAGCGATGTGCCGCTCTGGGTCGTTCTGGACGAGTTGAACGCCGACATTCTCGAGACCTCCTACACAATCGAAGAACGCTCGCCGCGCGGATCGTTCGGTGCAGCCTTCACCGACGCGATTCTGCACGAGGTGAAGCGCCTTCGCACCGCCGGCGGACTGAAGCTGTCGAGCCGGACCTGATCGCCGAACACCGGCAAAACGGACGCGACTGTCTCGCCGCCTTCGCGGGAGACCGGGGTCCGATCTCTCTGACCTGCCCAGATTCCGAACTTCCAACTGCCTCCACCTCCTGAAAGGGGAAAGGCGGCTTTCTGTCCTGTCAGACCTGTAACCTGACTGGAAGGACAGACGCCATGGCCAATCAAAGACCGAAGCACGGACCCGATATCCCATCACAAGCCCGCCTCCGGGAGGCCCTGACCCTCATCGGCAGGGAGATCGAGGGCCAGCCTCTCAGGAGTTCGTCACTGGCCCGCATCATGCGCGAGACGTTCCGTGGCAGCGATGCCGCCGGCGCATGGGACTGGCGCATGGCCTATGACATGATGCAGGCCGCTGCGGTCATGCAGGTCGTGAAGGGCACCGGCCAAGACACATTCGCCATCGCCGGACGTCTTGCCTCGCGGCTCCTGACGGAATCGCGGCGCTCCGAACAGCAAATCCGTTTGCAACAATTCTCCAGCCCGCTGGCCTATGCGGCGCTGGCCGTCCGAGCCGCCGCCATCCGCCCTGGCGAAACCGTGCTCGAACCCTCGGCGGGCACCGGCGCGCTGGCCGCATTCGCCGCGCGCTCTGGCGGCAAACCGATGCTCAACGAAATCGATCCCTTCCGCCGGGGGCTTCTCGAGGCGGTGTTCCGCACGGAAGCGACCGGCTTCGACGCCGAGCATATCGACGACCTCCTGACCGTGCCCGAGCTTCCGGGCGTCATCGTCATGAACCCGCCCTTCGCCTCCTCGGTCGACCGGTCGCGCGACAAGCATATCGCGGCCAAGCACCTGATCGGTGCCGCCAAGCGCCTGGCGCCCGGAGGGCGTCTCGTGGCGATCATGCCGATGGGCTTCACGCCGGAGCGGGACGCGGCGCACTGGGCACGGGCCTCAGCCATCGCGAAACCGCGCCTCGCGCTCACGATCCCCGGCCATGCCTACGCCAGGCTCGGCACCACGGTCGAAACGCAGCTCATGGTCTTCGACAAGGTGCAGGAAGATGTCGAGATCGTCCGCGCGGCTGTCGATGATCTGGATGCGGCGCGGGGGCATTGTCAGGTTGTTCTATGAGGACACAGTGACCTGGCAGAATCCACTTTAGGCCGCTAGCTCTTCTGCACAACGGTTCCAAGTTTCGAAAGCCGTTGTTCGCTTGTTTCTGTATTCTGAAGCGGTCATTTTGTTGCGGCCGGGACGAAATAGATTGGCGGTTTCATCGTGGATCGATAGAAACTTCTGCGCTTGCCGTGCCGACTTGAAGCGACCTTGGATTTTCTCCCTTTTTCGGGTCAGCCTGTGGGAGCCTTCGATGCGGTTGTTCAAGCCCTTATGCGCCCGGTGATCGACGCTAATATCGAGCTTACGCAAGGCTGCACCGTAACTGCGAAGTTTGTCCGTCACGATAACACGTGGCTCACCCCAACGGGTGATCAGTCTAGAAATAAGTCGTTTCGCGGCCCGCGTGTTACGCCGAGTTTGAACCAATATATCAAGAACTTCCCCGTTGCTATCGACCGCACGCCAAAGCCAATGTTTCACTCCCCGGATCGATATCACCACTTCATCGAGATGCCATTTATCGCTGGGCGGATTGCGTCTTGCACGGATACGTTTCGAGATCCCAGAACCAAATTTTCCAACCCAAGCGCGGATCGTTTCATAGCTGACCACAACGCCGCGCTCGGAGAGCAGTTCTTCAACGTCTCGCAGGCTGAGAGCAAAACGGTGATAGGCCCAAACCGCATACGAAATTATAGGCAGCGGGAAGCGGTGGCCTTTGAGGCGGGATGAAGAATTCGTACAAATCATCGACATGGGCTACGCAGGTGCCGAACGCAGGTCAACAACTTGACGATGCCGCTGCGCCAGACCCAGATCATCTATCAGATGGCCGACACGGCGTTGAACCCTAAACAGAGGATTGGCGAGATCATCGCTCGCCCGTTGCAATTCTATGGCGGCCTGACAGGGGCGAAACTCAAAGAGGAAGTGCGGGCGCTTTTGGACCAAATCGAATTAGAGCCGGACCGCTATATCAATCACTTGCCGCGCGAGCTATCCGGCGGCCAGAAACAAAGGATTGGCATCGCCCGGGCCCTGGCCGCTTCACCGCAGTTCATTGTCTGCGACGAGGTAACCTCAGCGCTGGATCAGCTGGTGGCCGAGGGTATTCTGCGGCTGCTGGAGAAACTGCAGCGGGAACGCGACCTAGCCTATATGTTCATCACCCATGATCTTGCCACCGTCCGAGCCATCGCCGACGAGGTGATTGTTATGCAGCAAGGCGAAATTGTGGAAAGCGGCGAAAAAGAGGCGATGTTTTCACCACCGCATCACCCGTATACTGAATTGCTGCTAAGCTCGGTCCCTGAAATGGACCCGGATTGGTTGGATGGCTTACTTGCAAGGCGCCGACAAGCAAAGGCCCCGCACTAAGTACGCTGCAGCGGGTTTGCTTTGATAACTACTCAGCCATCAATATCGACCAGCGAGTTAGGGTGAAATGAAATGCTGAAAGATCGAAAGCGGGCCGGATCATCGACGGCTGCCCGGAAGGTCAATGCCACAACTGCACCGATCCCCGGCATCGTCATCAAGGGGTCGATTGCCGGAGGGGGCAGAATCCTACGCTAAGGCCAGTTTTGACTGTTTTCGGCGCGCATAGCCGCGTTTCCTGCTATGATCGACCACATGGAGATCGACACAGACCGCATCGACGAAGTTGTTTTAGGGCTATTGTGGCTGACACTGCATGATGATCGACGGGCCTGGAAAGGCCATGACTGGGATGTGATGAACCGATTGTATGAACGGGGCATGATCTACGATCCCGTCAACAAGGCCAAATCGGTTGTCCTAACGGATGAGGGTTTGGCAAAAGCGGAACAATTGTTTCGCGGGCGCTGTTGCAAAAATTTGCTGAGGCCAGGTTCTGTTCCATCTCATCAATAAGCTCTACGAACGAACATCGATCATCGTCACCACCAATCTGGCATTCGGTGAATGGCCGACCGTCTTCGGTGACGCGAAGATGACAACGGCTCTTCTCGACCGGCTCACGCATCATTGTGAGATCGTCGAAACCGGTAACGAAAGTTGGCGCTTCAAGAACCGGGCATAGCACCAAACCGCACCCGCGCTGGCCCGTCGCCGCTGCGTTAAATGGAGACTACGCAGCGACGGGCCAGCTCAGTACCAAGGGGGTCAATATTGGAAGCCGATAGGGGGTCAGCTTTGGATGCCGATTGACATTCTTCGCCCTTTTCCAGATAGCGTCTCTCTCTGCAAAGAAAGCAAGCGCCGAGCAACTTGCGTCGCTCGGCGCGTTGTTTTTCAGAAAGGCTGAATCAGGCAGCTTTGCCGGGACGGTAGGTGTCGATAACTTCTTTCATCGGGGCGTAGGCTTCTTTCGCCTTGTCACGGGTCAGCTCGACGACCTCACGTGCATTAGCGGCTGTGGCCTCAATGCGCGAATGTGCATGTGCAGCATGCAGGTCGATGACGTCGTTCAGGCACTTGGCTTGGACGGTTTCTTTGCCCAGCTCGACGTAGCCTTCAACTGCGTCTTTTGCATATCCGAACAAAGCCTTATCAACTTCGATGATGCCTTCGATCGCCTTGCGACCCGATGCAAAATAGGCGCTGAACAAGCCAGAGACAGCTTTGCTTGCATCGGTTGCGGTTGCAACAGCTTTGTTGGTGGCTTTAGTTTCAGTTTTGATTTTATCGGTTTTGGTGGTCATTGGATTTCTCCTTTTCTGTAACTGAAACCAATCTAGGCCTCGGAATGCTGCACTGCAACATTTTTACGCTGCGACGCAGCGTCATATTCTCAATCGCGAATGCTTTAGTGGGCAAACCGCGTTACCAAAAACAAAGTCCCACCGACGAGCGCCCCGAGTACAGCCCCGTTTATGCGGATGAACTGAAGATCCCGGCCGACCTCAAGCTCAATTCGCTCAACCAATTCGGAACTGTTCCAATCGGAGATTACATCGCTGATGTAAGACACAACTCCAGGGCGCACTTCATCCAACAAGGTTTCCAAACCGGCATTGAGGCGCCGCTCCAGCTGGCACTCCAACTCTGGTTGATCCAGAAGCATCTGAGCAAATTCGGATACAGCTTCTGACAACAAACCGACCATGTTCTCAGGACGATCGTCGAAGTCAGACTCAATACGAGCCAGTATGGTGTCCAGAACAGACTTCAGCGCATCCTCAAACTCGGCAGATTCAACAAAGTTTAGTTTGCCCCGCTCAATATACCCTTCAATCTTGCCCGATGTATGGAACTCATCCAGGAACTTCTCGATAGAGTGGTTGAATTCGCCTCGCAGTTCTGTGGAGTCGTCGGCCAATTCATCCAGTGTGGCCAGAATGCCATCGACCAGCAGTCTAACGATCTGTTTGTCTACGGTTGAAGCGATCCACCAGCGGCTGTGCTCTTGAACAAGTTCCGTGACTTTGCCGCGATTTTGGTCCACAACATTGCGAACTTCTTGAAGGATTTCGTTCAGAACCGTTCCATGAGTGGCCTCTTTCAAGAGTCCTGACAGGTTTCGGGCAAGGTCGCTCGGGCTCACCGAAGTTACCAATAAGTCCTTGATCGCCGAAGTCCCCTTCTTACCGATCCCTCCGCGCAACTGGCTTTTGAGGATCAACCGAAGCAAGCCAGACAACTCGCGGCCGACGCTCTCAGCGTGATGCCTTTGTGACAGCCACTCAGCCGCACGCCGCACAGGGTTTAGCTTGGCCAGACGGCCTAAAAGCTGATCCGGCACCAAGAAATACTCATCAATAAAGCGCGCAATGTTGACCGCCGCACGTTTCTGGTTTTTCGGTAACAACGCGGTATGGGGTATTGGGATTCGGAGGGGATGGCGAAACAGCGCCTCAACCGCAAACCAATCCGCCAACCCGCCGACCATACCTGCTTCGGCCATTGCCCGAACCAGCAGCAGCCACGTGGGTGGATCGTTCACCAGAAAGCTGCCAAAAAAAATACAAGCCAAGACTGAGAGGATGCCGGTCGCCACCCGGCGGACCCGTCGAATTCCGTCAGACTTTTCTTGATCAGCGGCGGAGTTTTCCATCTACCACCTTCAACCGCTAGGCAGCGATCATTGCTTCTTCATGGATAAATTCTTCAATCCTGTCAGCAACGCGTTCGGCTTGAGTCAGTACGAACATATGCCCACAATCCACTAATTCGAGCGTTGCATTCGGTAGTCGCTTTTCAAGGATACGCCCATTCACGGGTGGTACCAACGGATCGTCTTCGCCCATCAGGATTAACGTTGGAAGCTTGATGCGCGGAAGAAAGAAATAGCTCGTCCAACCTGCACCAGCAAGCAATTGATAAATATATCCGCGCGTGTCGCCCGCCTTCATGGCCATCGAGTGATCCTTGAGTAGCTCCTTGTTGAAAGCTACCTCGCCGCCATAGATCTCCGCCCCAACCTTGAGCATATACTCTGGATCGGTGTAACGTTTTGGCGTCGCCATCTTACTGAGTACACTCAAATTCCCAGGCACCATGATCATTCCAGGCGCCGTCGCCGCAAGCGTCAGTGTGTGGCACCGTTTCTGGAAATCAAAGGCGAACTGCTGCGCAAGCCCACCGCCCCAGGAGACGCCAAAAACATCAACGATCCCCGCACCCAGTTGGTCGAGAATGTCGTCCAACATGCGGGTTAGGTTCGAAAACCTGTAGGGTGAGAACGGCGTCGGAGAGCGACCAACACCGGGCACATCAAAGGCAATGAGCCGCGTCCTTTTGAAATGATCCACGAAGGGGCGGATTGTCTCAACGCTGGCTCCGATCCCGTTGCAAAGCAAGATGGTGCGATCCGCATCTGCGGGCCCTAGGACGGCGACGTTCCAGTCCTGGCCCATCGCCGTCATCGTTTGAGTTTTGATTTCCAAAGTTTGGCCTTTCAAGCATTCTCGTGAACATAGGTGCCGGGTGCGGGAGCAAGCGGTTTGAATTCCTTGGACCCAAGGCTTTTCGGCGCCTTTATCTGAGTGCCGGCACGTTCCTCCAGCCAGATGGCCCAGTAATCCCACCAGGTTCCCTGGTGCTCTTCACTTCCATCCAGAAACTCGTCTGTGGTTGCATGCTCGCTCGTGTTGGTCAAGAACTTCGCCTTAGGGTTACCCGGCGGGTTCACGATCGCCTGGATGTGGCCCGATTGGCTCAGAACAAACTCGTTGTTTCCACCAAACGCCTGCATCGACAGATAGCACCCATCCCATGGCGTTATGTGATCGGTCGTCCCGCCGACCACGAACTTGTCGCAATCAACAGCGCGCAGATCCATCTTGGTTCCCAGAACCTCGATATCCGCGCCCTCACGTGCGCCGCCTTTCTGCAACATGTCCAGCATGTCTGTGTGAAATGCCGAAGGAAGATTTGTTGTGTCGGCATTCCAGAACAGGATGTCGAACGCTGGCGGCTCGTTGCCGAGCAGGTAATTGTTTACCCAGTAGGCCCAGATCAGATCGTTCGGACGCAACCAGGCAAAGGCCTTCTGCAAGTCTTTACCGGGCAGAATACCCTTCGAACGGGTGAACATCCTCGCCAATTCTAGTGTTTCAACGTTAGCGAATAGACCCATTGTGGTATTCTTGGCCCCTTCAATATCCAGAACCGCCACAAGCAAGGTTAGCGAATTTGCGCGATCAATTCCCTTGGCTGCCCAGTAGGACAGCAACAAAGCGGTGGTGATCCCGCCGGAACAGGCGCCGATCAGGTTCAGGTCTTTCGACTTGGAAATCTCGCATGCCACTGCAGAAGCACTATCAAGCGCGTCTACATACGCATCCATCCCCCAATCGGCGTGATCGGCTCCTGGGTTACGCCAGCTGACAATGAAGATCTGATGTCCTTTGTTCAGCAGATACTCGATAACAGAACGATTTGGAGCCAGATCCCAAATGTAAAACTTGTTGATCTGTGGCGGCACGATGAAGATCGGCCGCTTGAAAACTTTTTCAGTCGTTGGCTTGTACTGGATCAGTTCGAGCATCTCGGCGCGATAAACCACCTCACCCTCGCTGGTCCCAAGATTCTCGCCAACACCGAACTTGGATTTGTCCACCATCGACGGCAAGCCATTGTTGTTGACCATGTCGTCGATGAAGTGTTTCGCGCCATCGACAAGGTTTTTCCCACCCTTCTCAAGTGTCATCTTCATCGCAGAGGGATTGCCCAGCAGCATGTTTGTGGGCGCCACACTGTCCGTCAACATGGATGTCAGGATTTGAGCGCGAAGCTTGTCTCGGCCCTTGATCTCCAACCCTTCGACCCAATCATTCAAGCCGTTCGACCATGTCAGATAAGTCTGCATCATGGCCTTATAAGCCGGGTTTGAAGTCCAGATCGGATCCATGAAACGTTTATCGCCTTTTGGAGGCATAACGTCTGATGTGCCTGCAAGGCTTGCCATGGTGTTTTGAAACAGGTCACCGTACGCCTTCAGCAACTTGTCGGGTTGCTTCAACGAAGCAGTGTAGAACTGGCTCATGGCCTTAAACAAATCGGCCGACGTTTCGATTGTGTTTTTCGGCATCGTCGCCTCCTATCCAATAACCATTGCCAAAAGCTCGGCAATAACAGCAGGTTTGTCCGAACCATCTGCTTGCAGTGATGCTTCAAGCCGGATCAGTTGATTTCCTTTGCCCTTGTCTTCAACGCCGATCAACTTGAACCGGGTTCGAACCGTGGCCCCTGCTGGAACCGGAGCGAGGAAACGGGCTTTTTCCAATCCATAGTTTAACACAGCGTTTGCGTCTGCGGGAACAATGCCTGAGGATTCGGTTGCAGAAGCCAAGAGGGACAAGGTCAGAAACCCGTGTGCAATTGTGCCCCCGAAGGGGCTGTGCTTGGCCTTTTCTATATCAACATGAATCCATTGATGGTCACCTGTCACGTCAGCAAACCCGTTGATCTTGTGCTGGTCCACAAGCATTGGCTCTGACACACCGAAGTCATGCCCAATATGGTCCTTCAACGTCTTGGTCGTGTAGTTCTTTGGCGCTGTCATCACCTTCCTCCCTTTGTTCAACCCAACTGCTAGCAACCTCACGTTTTTTATTACTAGAATTCTAATTCGAATATAGCAAAAACCTCTGTTAATCAACAACTGACGTTGCGGCAAAGTTGGACAGTCAACCGGGCAAAATCGTTCAACTAAGTCGGAAACGAGAGGACTCCCAAGATAGGCGCGACACCTGGAGCCGCGGCCTCAAGCTCCTTTTTGCTATGTCCTTGCCTCAGGGCGGTGCGCCTAGAGATGTCGCTCGAAATGTCAGCGTTCAACCATCTCACGAGGCGCAATCGTGATGATTTTGCCCAGCATAGTCTGGTCAATTGATGTGTCGGTCTCAGTAATACTCACTTCGCCCCGAGTTCGGCTGACCAGAAAAACGGCCTCCGGCTGACCTGGGAGGTTGCCGCGAACGAACCCTTTTACGCGATGCACAGAAGTTGGCAGTTCCTTTACCCACCGTTCAACGTCCGCAATCGAGAAATTTTCGGGTACAATATGAACTTGGGTTGCGAACTCGGCATGATCGTGTCGGCCTGTTTCAAAATCGGGCATTTGTGATACGGAAGGCCTGCTTGTCGCCTTGGAATCTACAGCTTGATGAAGGCCTGCAATGCGAACAGTTTGGGGGGCGTGTTGCTCGAGGTATCCTTCTATAAACCTGCCGTCTTGCGGCGAATTCACACGATTAACCGCTACGAAATCTGCAGACTTGATCTGGTTGCGGAAAAGCCCGGAAATGAACTTGTCGTGCGCGGAAGAACAGGCTTGCGAGGCATCAACCGAGGTCACAACGCGAGCGGGATCAAGACCAGCAACACCAAGCAAGAGAAACGAGAGACGATCTGGCTTTGCAACACCGCTTGCTTCGACGATAACCAGATCGGGCCGAGGTCTCTTCATCATCACCCGATTTGCAGTTTCCAGAAGGCTGTCTCCGATGGAACAGCACGCACATCCATTTGTCAGCGAAATCGTTTCCCCATCAGAGTTTTCTATCAGGTCTGCATCAATGTTGATTTTGCCGAAATCGTTGACCAAAACCGTCGCAGTCAGCCCGTGTGGGGCCCTCAGAAACGCGTTGATCAGCGTGGTCTTACCAGCACCAAGATAACCCGAAACAAGAATACAGGGTGTACCCCGCATATTCACGCTTCTATCTCGTGCACGTCTCCTTCGAAAACCGTCGCGTGAACACGAATGTCTTTCAAGTGAGCGGGGTCGACCTCGTAAGGGTCCTCATCGAGAACGGTAAAGTCGGCCTTCTTGCCGGATCTGATTGACCCGATCTGACTTTCCATACCCACTATGTAGGCGGCATCGATGGTAATCGCGCGCATGGCATCGTGAACGCTCACCCGCTCATGCTCACCCAGAACTGCGCCGGACTCTGCAAACCGATTGACGGCAACCCAAGCACTGAGAAGCGGTGAAGCCGGCGCCATCGTAAAGTCAGAATGCACGGCAAAAGGGACACCGTGTCGCTTGAGCGTGCCCAACCTTGCCATCTGGCTTGCACGTTCATGGCCGATGGATTTTTTCCAGTACGCCTCGCCTAATTCATGCAAGTAGTACACATTGGCCGAAACCAGCGCGCCAAGCGCCTTAATGCGCTGAACCTGCTCTTCCGTAGAGACGCCGAAATGCTCGATCGTGAACCGGTGATCAAAGCGCGGCTTTTCGAATTGCATCTTTTCCAAAACATCAAGCGCCATCTCCAGTCCCAGATCGCCGGTGCAGTGGACGTGGATTGTATAGCCGGCCCGCCAATACGGTCGGATGATCTCTTCAAACTGGTCGGGCGCGGTCATCCACTCGCCTTCGTGACCGTCAATGTATCCCGGGTTTGCCATTTGCATGAGTTCTGAAAAGAACGCGCCATCGGAGAAGAATTTCACACGCTTGTTGAAGAACAACCCATCGTGTGCACGTTCGGTCAATGCGTCGACTCTCTGAAACGCGTCTTCCGCGCTGCCCGTCAATTCCGGTTCGGGCAACCCGCGGGGAACGACAAGCATCCGATAGGGCGGTTCGCTTTGGTCAAAAGACTGGCTTGTTGCGACCCACTCCATTTCGTAGTCAAACATGCCCCATGCCATGTCTGCCACGGTTGTGTGCCCACCCTTATGAATAATCTGGTGCAGTTGCTCCAATCCGTGGCCAAACCAGTCCGGCGAAAACAAGATAGGCTTGAGACCTTCCAGAGCCACCATGCCGCCCATTTCGGAAAATCGGCCGGTCTCTGCATTGATTTGCGGATGGCGGTCCATGACCGCTCTGTCAATTTTTAGGAGGTCAATTGCTGCGTCATTCAGGATAATCTCGTGGAACGACCGATGCCATACAATGATGGGCCGCGAGCGCGACACTTCGTTTAAATCATGCCGCGTTACTTCACCATGCCAAATCTGGTGATATCCCCACGTAAGAAAGAGTGGCTTTGAATTGTCATCAGTCGCAACCGCTTCCGAGAGACGCATCAGATAGGCATCGCGGCCGCGGACGGCCGGAGCCGTTTGTCCCGGCAAATCCCATTCGAATGCGGTTATGAACGTAGTCGGAAGCAAAACTGCGCCGATAAACGGATGTAAATGCGGGTCGATGAAACCCGGCATAATCACTTTGTCGGCAAAACGATCGTCGATGGTGTGTGATCTGCTTGCAAGCCAAGGTTTCAGGCTTTCCAATGTGCCCGCTTCGAGAATGATGCCGTCACGAACCGCAACAGCTTGTGCCTCTGGCTGTGAGGCGCTCATGGTGTGAATTCGCTTGGCTGTATAAACTGTAGTTTCCGACATCATTCTACTCCTGGCCTCAATATACCCATGGCCGCATCCACCAGCATGGCAAGCAATGCTTCGTCGTCCTCCGGGAAAAGGATACCCGATCCAAGCCTTGTTTGCAGAATAACTAGGACGATGAGTTGCACTGCGTTGGACAACGCCTTTTCTTTGTCTTCTGCAGTGATCGCGTCAGCGTAGTCCGGCAGGAAATCGGCAACTCTGTTTCGCACGCGAATGGTTAGGTTGCCGGTATCAAACCAGATCTCTGGCGCACTTTGAGCCAGACGTTGTGCAGCTCTATACACTCCCAGCCTCGAATTCTGGAACTCCAGAACCAGCGCGGCCAAGTGGGCAAGCATGCCGCTGAGGGTAATGTGCTTTGCCCTACTAAAGTCCGAAGCATCTATTTTTTCTTTCGCATCAACAAGGTAACGATCAACCATCACCCTTGCCAACCCATCTTTGTCCCCGAACCTGTGATAGAATGAACCTATCGAACACCCGGACCTTTTGATGATGTCACTGATCTTGGTCCCCTCAAAGCCTTTCTCGGCAAAAAGTGCCTCGGCCGCGTTCAATAGTTTTTGCTCGGACTTGGCGCTGCGTTTCTGCTTTGCTGGTTTGTATGTGGCCTCGACGGCGCGCGCTCTCGGCACCGACATGTCATCGAGGCTTTTGAGGTTCATAATCACGGGCGGGAGTTGGTTCGAATGTGCCATGCCCTCATTCTCGCAAGTTGAGAGGCATGATTCAATACTAGAATTTCAAATCTAATAAAGATAGAACTTAAATTCTAATCATGGCCGTATGATTCGCTTTCCGTGTGGACGCGTTGGAGTCTTACGCGCTGTCGTCAACGAAAGAACTCATGGATGAACCCTGTTGGCACTCTTCACGTCATTGGAACACTTGCACATTGAGATACTGGACCTTCTGGCCTTTGCCACCCTGTTTGCCGCCTATTATCTCTACCAACCAATCACGGACTATATTCTGGGCGACGACATCAGCGCCAGAATGAAGCCTTGGCGTCTTGCATGGGCTCGCCAATTGCAATGGCGCGAAGAACGTATCACCGATGTAAGCCTCGTGCGTGGTCTGGTGTCAGGGGTGTCGTTCTTTGCCTCAACTTCGGTTTTCATAATCAGTGGACTGGTTGCTTTGCTAAGTTTGGTGGGCCCCATCGCAGAGGCGATGCAAGCCTATCCAATTTTTCAGGGTGCTACCTTCGAACAAATCGCAATAAAAGTTCTCGCTTTGCAACTACTTGCCATCATTGCCTTCTTTAAATTCGGATGGTCAATGCGGCTGCACAGCTATTCGACATTGATGATAGGGGCGATGCCGGCACCCCAAAAAGTCGGCACTACCGAGGCCGACGCAATCTCCGACCGGCTCGCTGAAATGAGCTTTCTGGCGTCCAAACACTTTCATGGCGGTATGCGAGCATACTACCTAGGGTTTGGCGCCCTGACCTGGTTTCTTTCGACCTTGTTGTTCTTCGTCACGTTGGCCTTGGTTTTGGTCGTAATGATACGAAGAGACTATATGTCGAAGGCTTTTCGGTTGGCACAAGGCCCTCCTAACCTCGAGACTCTACTCACCAACTCATCTAGTCCACCAAATGAAGGAGTATCAAAAACATGCAAGTGAACATCTCAATCGACCTAACCCCGGCTGAAGCGCGCGAAATGTTGGGACTGCCCAACGTGCAAAAGCTTCAGGAGGAGTGGCTGAAATCCATCGAGGACAAAATCATGTCGGAGGCGGCGAAGTTGTCGCCCGAAACGATCCTGAAGAGCTGGACTGCCGGTGCATCTTCCAATGTTGAAATGTTGACGAGTCTGATGAGCAACTTTGCCGGAGGGCTGACAAAACCCAAATAGAATCCCGACACTGCACTTGAGGCCGCAGCCTTAGAGTTGGTGTCTCCGGATTAGCACTTTGGCGACAGGTTTTGCGCGTCTTTCGTTGATCTTCTGGAGATTATCACTCCTGCGATCACGATGAAGACGCTGCCAAGGATTGCGGTGGGCGGAGGCGCTTCGCCGAACACGGCCCATCCTAGCACGACAGCAATCGGAATTTGAACATAGAGCATGGTGCTGACTTGCCCGATATTCTGTTGGGCCAAAATGAATGCGCGACCGACAAACACCAGGCCAGACACAGCAAAGAGTGCGCTTAGTTGAATCCAAAGGAGAGCTTCTAAAGACGGTACTTTGCGTTCGAAAAGAAGCCAATACGGGCCTGCAATTAAAAGCACACCGTTGACCGCGTAAAACGTATACCCTAGTGCTGTTGCTGCCTTGTTATTCGCTGCAATATAGGCATTGGTTGCCGAATTCATGAAAGCGGCTGCCACCGCAAAAAGCAGAGAAAATGACAACCCTTGTGCGTCGGGTTTAAGCACGAGCCACGTACCTATCAGGCACATCGCGAGGACCAGTAGCGTGCTCTTGGTCGCAGCTTCACCAAACAGGGCTACCCCGATCAAAAGCGCAAACACGGGCGAAAGCTGAAACAACATAGCATGCTGCGCATAGGGATTGAGCGAAAGGCTGGTAATGTTCAGCCAAGACATCACCAATAGCAGAAGTGTTCGCACCAACAACGGCCATCGGTTGCGCGCGCTAAGGTGATGAGGAATGCCGCCATTCAGATGCGCAACCAACACCAGCAGAACGACCGTTAGCGGCCAAGCAAAGGTCAGCAATTCGGCGAAGCTGACCCCTGCGCCCATCGAAAGCTTGATGAAAAAATCACCAAGTGTAAGTCCGGTCGCACCAAGTGCCATGAAGACAAATGCCGCGACCGGTGTTGTCCGGGAGCTTGACAACATCTCTAAATCAGGCGTCGCGCAGTTCGCGCCGCAGAATTTTTCCGACACTGGACTTCGGCAGTTCTTTGACGAAGGTGATCTTGCGTGGTGTTTTGTAGGCAGTCATTTCCTTGCGGCAATGTGCGACGATTTCGTCAGCGGTCACGTCCCCGCCTGGCGCCTTTACCACAAACACGCTGATCGATTCCCCGGTTTTTTCATCCGGGATACCGATGCAGGCGCATTCGGCTACACCGTCAACCGCAGTTACAACCGCTTCAATCTCGTTCGGGAAGACGTTGAACCCTGATACGATGATCATATCTTTCTTCCGGTCGACGATACGCAGATACCCCGCTTCGTCAAAAACACCAATATCACCCGTGCGGAAGTACCCGTCGACCGTAAATGCCGACTCATTCGCATCCGGCTTGTTCCAGTACCCATCCATCACTTGCGGACCAGCTGCACAGATCTCACCGCGCTCACCGATTGGTGCTATTTTGTCGTCGTCATCAAGAAGCTTGATATCTGTTGACGGTGCGGGAAGCCCGCAGGACCCCGTAAACTCGGCCACATCATAAGGCACAATGGACAGGAGTGGGGAAGTCTCGGACAGGCCATAACCTTCGGTGATGTGTTGCCCGGTCAGTTTCTTCCAGTTGTTTGAAACCGTCTCGATAATCGCTGCGCCGCCACCGATCGAGAGTTTCAGCTTGGAGAAATCGACATCTTTCATGCCCGGATGCATGGCAAGACCGGCAAACATCGTGTTTACCGCAGGGAAGACAGTGACCCCGGCGTCTTTGATGGCCGCAATGAAATCATCAACATCGCGAGGATTTGGGATAAGAATCAACCGACATCCAAGTGACATGTAAGCCAGCGACAGGGTCAGACCAAAGATGTGGTAAAGCGGCAGTGCTACGACCATCACCTCTTCGGTAGCAACACTGGCTTTGGGTAGGAACCCTTTGTACTGTTCCAGGTTGGCAACGACATTGCGATGTTTCAAAACCGCCCCTTTCGAGGGGCCCGTGGTGCCGCCCGTGTATTGGAAAAACAATAGGTCCTTACTTTTCAGGTCGACAGGTGAGTAGGCCATACCCGCGCCGGCGGTCAGAATATCTGAGAAAGCAACATATTGTTCCAAACGACAGTCCACTGGCGGGGTCGGAACCGTCGCCTCACATGCATCACCCAGCTCGATGGTGATGACGTTCTCGACGGACGTATTGGACACGATCTCTGCCAGAACAGGTGTCGAACCATTGAAAATCATGATCGTTTCCGCACCGGAATCGTTGAGCTGATGCTCCAACTCGCGCGGTGTGTAGAGCGGATTCACGTTTACCTGGCACGCGCCGGCACGCAGGATGCCCAGCATGGCGACGGGGAATGCGAATATGTTGGGGCACATCAACGCGATGCGATCCCCTTTCTTTACGCCCATTTTGTTTTGCAGATAGGCGGCGACCGCACGCGATTTCTCTTCGAACTCACCATAAGTCATGCTCTTGCCAAAGCACTCGAAGGCGACGTGGTCCTTGTATTTCTCAGCGGCCTCTTCGAACATCGCGACAATCGACGGGTATGCGTCGGGATTGATTTCTTCCGGGACATCCGCATCGTAGGTTTTGAGCCAGTGTTTCATTGGTTTCCTCCTGATTGATTTTGGTCACAGAGTGCTGCAGAAAGCGCACGATTTGCTCGTACAACCCGTTTGAAGCTCGGGCGCCGCGCATTCGAAGTGGAATTTGGGCTTGAGAAGCTGGCGATTACTGTATTCGCCGCTTTGTTTACATAGATCATTTGGCCGTAGATCCCGATTGCTGCCCGCTCTCCTCGTTTGGCATCGCAAACCCACCAAAAGCTGCGATAACCTTCAAAATCGGGCATGTAAGCGGCGTCAGTTTCATCCGCGAAAGTGCTTTTGTTCCATGCCGAACGGTCTTGGTCCGTGAGCGCAAAGGTGTCGGCTAGCCAAGATTGATCAAGGACTTGCGTATCGCCGACGCGGCCTTCATTCAGAGCCATCAGACCAAAACGCGCCGCATCCCTAAGAGTCGAATTGAATCCACCGGTTGCAATCGGGTTAAACTCGACATCGCAAGACAGAAAGGCGTCATGCTCCGTTTGGAGTTTCGACCACAGATTTTGCTGGATGAACTCGGCCAATGGCACGCCCGAGACCACTTCGATCACCCAGCCAATAACATCGACATTCGGCGAGTGATACTCGTAGGTTGTACCGTGTTCGACATCTGCATTGGCCCGGAAACTTGGCAAGAAAGCTCGTGCCCCGCGAGGTGTCTTGTCTTGCTGAGGATCGATTTGCATCAGATCCCACGCCGGTACGAGACCCAGCCTTCGAAAATACTCAAAATGAACTGAGCCAGGAGCCAGCTGCTCATAGTCTTCTGAGAAATCGAGCGCGGTCACCATGTTGAGAACCTGACGCAGGCTGGAGCGGGCAAAGGTGCTTTCTTCCAGTTCCGGAACGTAATCGGCAGGGGACTTGTTCAGATCCACACCATAGTCACTGACCAGAATGCCAAAGATCGACCCGATGATTGACTTGGTTGCAGACGCCCACATGTGTTTATCCTGAGCCCTGAATGCACCAAAGTAGGATTCGTTGAGCACCTTGCCATCTTTGACGACGATGTACCCATCGACGCTGTCTCCTTTCAGAGCGTCCAGCAACGACACTGTTTCACCCTGATGTTCGAACTGAAACGTTTCGATATCGTTTCTGGGTTCTGCTCGAAGCTCCGAAACTGACCCGGCCCGGGCCACATCAATGGTTGGCATAAAGCTGAAGTGGCTAAGCGCCCATTTGATGTGATCCGGTTCGCGCCAGTTGTTCAACGTGATATGTGGTGGTTTAAACGAGGACTGTTCTGCCATAAAACTCTCCGTTCGCAAAAGGGTTAGCTGACCAGCCACAGCGAAAGCTGCGGCACGAACGAAATGACCAGCAGTCCAATCAACATGATCGCAATGAAGGGTAGAACACCGCGCACAATCAGTCCGAACGGTTCCCTGAACGCTGTCATGGCAATGATCAAGTTCAATCCAACTGGCGGCGTCAGCAGTCCGATTTCAAGATTCACGGTCATGATGATGCCGAGGTGAACCGGGTCGATCCCGTAGGTTTCGCCCATCTGGAGCAACAGAGGCGCCAGTACAAGAATGGCAGACGCCATGTCCATGACGCAGCCAACGACCAGCAACAAGCCATTCATCAACAGCAAGAACGTGGTGCGGCTTTCGACGAAACCTGAAATCCAGGCGGCAAGCTGGGCAGGGACCTGTTCGGACGTCAGCAGCAGGTTAATGCTCAGAGCGATTGCCAAAAGCGGAAACAGCGAACCCATCATGGTGGTGGTGTCAAGCGCTGTGTCGTAAAGATCCTTAAGCGTCAGCTCCTTGTGAACAAACCGCTCGACGATAAGCGAATACCCCAGGGCAACGGCGGCACTTTCAGTAGGCGAGAAGTACCCCGAGTAGATCCCTCCAAGAAGGATGACAGGCATGAGCATGGACCACACACCTTCTTTCATCGCCTCTGCCAATTCGCGGAGAGAGAAAGTTTGCCGCGCGATATGGCGATTGACAAACACCGTGTAGCTACCAAGCAGAATGGTCAGAAAAAGACCTGGCAAAATGCCTGCGGTAAAAAGCTCAACGATAGATGTTTCCGTGACGATCCCATAAAGGATCATGGGGATTGACGGTGGAATGATGACACCAAGAGTGCCACCCGTTGCGAGGGCGCCAAGTGCAAACCCTTTCGAGTACCCGTCTTTCACCAGCGCCGGGTAAGCGATCGAACCGACAGCAATCAGAGTCACCGCAGACGATCCCGAGATGGCTGCAAATACCGCGCAGGTTAGGATAGTCGCCAGCGCCATGCCGCCCGGCACCGGCGCCGTGATCGCGCGCATCACCCGTATCAGGCGTGCGGCGATAGCCCCCTTACCCATGACTGAGCCGCAGAGCAAAAAGAGCGGAATTGACAGAAGAACTTCCTTGTCGATGGCGCCCCACATGTCCTCGATGATGTAGACAAGTTCTCCATCACCCCAGAACCAGTGAACATAAGCACCGACCGCCAACAGAATAGCCGCGATGTTTACCCGAAGCGAAAGCGCCCCCAAAATCAGCGCGATCAAACCAATAGAATATGTCATTCCAACGCCTCCTCGGGACGAAGTTCCGGATCAAGAGCAAAGATCAAGTAGCGCAGTGCAGTTGAGAAAAACGCGTAAGGTACAATGATCTGGATGTACCAAAGCGGAATTTTGATTACCCTGGCAAGATCGCCATATTCGATGGCTTCGAGCATGAACTGAGCGCCAATGATTGCGAAACTTCCAAAAATCAGCGCCATAAGAACCGAACCGATGCGTTCGGCCAGTTTGGCTTTGACTTCTGGAATGACCCAATCCATAAAGTGCGGACGCAGATGTCGCCCTCGCGACGCGGCCAGACCAAGGCCCAGAAAGCCGATCACGATCATCAGATAGACCGAAATACGTTGTGCACCCCAGATTGAACCAAAGCCGAACTCACGCATGGCCACGTCAACCAGAAGTAACCCTGCGATGACAATATATGCCGAAACCGAGACAGCGGCTTCTACCGCAAAGAGTATCGACAAAACGCGTTTATTGACCCCCATTTTCCCCTCCCAAAATGTTTGCCAGAGAACCACATCAAACCGAAATATGACCCCAATCTACCCGTAGGTGAGCCACCGAACGCAATTTGACTTGGTGTTTGGACGCAGGATGACCAGATCAGGCCAGTCACCCTGTAATTCTAAAGGAAGCTGCAGCAGCCTGTCATTCACCGCATGCTTCTTTTGCGGCAAGGACTTTCGGCCACATTTCTTCGGCTTCGGCGCCCAACTGTTTGACCATAGTCGGCCAGTTGGGCTCGACTTTGGCCTTCCATGCCGCACGCTCTTCGTCTGTCAGGCGATGAACACTACCGCCCCCTTCTTCATGCTTGCCGATCAAGAATGCATCTACACCGGCAACCCCTTTGCGCAGCATCTCAATGGGCGGAACAGCATCCATCAAGATTTTTTGTTCTTCCTCAGTTAGCCTGCTCCATGTTTTCTTGCCCATCAGAACCGCACCAGCCTGGTGCGAGTGATTTGTAAGTGTCAAGTGCGGCGCAACTTTGTTGAGGCCAAACGCCACATAGGAAATTCCAACCGACTCACCACCTTGAACCAGGCCCGTCTGAAGCGCAGCCGGGGTATCGGCATAGGGGATTTCGATGCCGTTCGCCCTCGCTGAGCCCATCATTACGCGCGACATCGCGTGCGGCGCGACTCGGATTTTGTATCCTTCAGCGTCGCTCACATCCGACAGATCATCCTGACCGTAAACCTGAACCCAGCCGTTTTCAGCCCAGCTGATGAGATGAAAATTGTCAGCCAACAATGCCTCGAAATCGCCTCCCAATTGCGTATCCCAAACACAATAGACGGTCTCGGCTTTCTCAAACAGGAAAGGCGTACTCATCAACGCTGTGGCCGGCTCCTTCTCTGTCATTGGAGCCGCGGAAAACACGCCCACATCAATGCGCCCACGCGCGACTTTGTTCCAAACTTCAAGCTCGGGCCCAAGTTGCGCACTCGGAAAAATCTGAAGTTCAATTTCACCGTTGCTGGCTTCTTCAACGCCCTTTTTCCACTCGGCAATCCAGTCAAACCACGGCGTACCTTCCGGCGCGAGGGTCGCTACTTTCAGCTCAGTCTTTGCTTCGACGCCACCTGCTCCAAACACTGCAACAAACGTGGCCATAGCTGCACCAAGCAAAGTGCTATTCAAAGTTTTCATGTCTTCCTCCCGTTTCCAATGGGCCTGAGCCCGTCGCACAACGCGGCTTCGCCTCCCTTTTGTCCAGGCAGTAGCATCGCTGCGTCTACCTTCATCTACATTATTAGAATTTTAATTTCAATTCTATATTTTTTCTTGGCCGTGTGTTACGTCGCGTCAAGAAGTTAGTCAGTGAGATGATCCTCGCCCCGCCTTTCCGCTTGCCCGCAGTCGTCATTGACAACCAACGAGCAAGCGGCATTGGTCTGCGTCAAACCAACCAATCAGGCAGCGGCTGGTTCAACTGCTTGTTTTGACTTGCTTTTGCGCCACAACACAAAGGGCACCGCGATGAAATACATGATCGCGCCGTAGACCGCGGAGGGAACACCGAAGGTCGAAATGCCGGTGGCACCATCAATAAGCTGCGCTGCAACGATCGCGCCGACAGCCACACCAAGTGTCCCGTTTTGAATGCCCGATTCAATGGCGATCGTTGAACCGTCTCTCGGGTCGAGACCCATCGCACGCCCAGACATCAGACCAAGCGAAAGCATGATCACCATGAGAACGATGACCGCAGCGCCCATCGTCGCAAAATTGTCAGTAATGACCTGCATGTTTGCGGCAATCGCGGCCACGATGATCACGGCAAAGAATACCACCGCAAGAACCGACAAAGCACCCGAAATGCGTTCAACAAGCGTTGGTGCAATTGCGGTGAGCACCACACCCAGTGCGACTGGAAGAACAGTCAGAGGCGCGCGCGTAGAACCGGATTTTCTCGACCAGACGGCCTTCGCGTTCGGCCTTTGACATCGCCTCGACCAGTTCGGCCAGGGTTGCCCGGTAGACGCTCTTGCCCTTCTTGACCGCGGCCACCCCGAGCGCCGTGGCCAGATGGCTCTTGCCTGTGCCCGGTGGCCCGAGGAAGTGAACCACTTCGGCGCGGGTGACGAAGTCCAGCTGCGCCAGCGCCATGATCCGGTCCCGGTCCAGCGACGGCTGGAAGGTGAAGTCGAAGCTTTCGAGCGTTTTCGGCGGTGTCAGCCGGGCCGTCGTCAGCGCCACGCCGACCCTGCGGTCCTCGCGGCAGTTGAATTCTTCCGAGAGCAAGCCGTCGATGGCTTCGATGGCGCCGATCTCTCCTTTTTCGAGACGCTGGACAGTGTGATCCAGCATCTCCAGCGCGCGCGGCATCCTGAGGCCAAGAAGACTGGCGCGGATATTGTCGACCAGCCCGCTCATGATGCGGCTCCGGCCAGACGGCGGCCGACGGCCCCGTAGAAGTCGAGCGGGCGACGGCCGACGCCGATCGGCGCGGGCGGTTTCGGCGCCCGAACCGGGGGTGCCTTTCTGTGGCTCGGGTCAACGCGGCGCCGGTTCTTGCCCTCGATCACGGGATGACTGGCGATCTGCACGCCGTCCTCGAATATCCGCAGCTCGGTCACATGATGCTGGACCTCCAGCGTGCGGCGGCGTGTGGTGTCCGGCACGGAATAGAGGTTGCCGCCGACGGAGATCATGCCCTCCTTGCTCACACGCCGCTCGATGGTCAGCACCGCGCTGTACGGGTTGGCGGGCAGAGGACGAAGCGCAGGCTGTTCCTCGACAAAAGCCTCATCGACCACGCGGCCTATCGTGGCGTGGACTCGCGGGTTCGCGATCTCGGTGCACCAGGCGTCGAACTGCGCGTTCAGATCGTCCAGGTTCCGGAACGTCCGGCCAAGAAAGAAGTCCTGGCGGATATAGCGGAACGGCCGCTCGACCTTGCCCTTCGTCTTTGCCCGGTACGGCTGGCAAGCGCGCGGCGCGGCATCGTAATGCGCGAGGAGCGAGACGAGCGAGGCATTGTAGGTCACAACCCCGTCGGTGCTCTCCCCGATCACCGCCGTCTTCATCCGGTCATACAGGACCTCCTCCGGCGCCCCGCCCATGGCGTCGAAAGCCGCAACATGGCACCGCATCACGGTCTGCAGATTCTGACTGGCGCAGAACCGGCCCCAGAGCCAGCGCGAATGGCCGAGCACCATCGAGAACAGCCAGACCTTGCGGACAACGCCGGGCTCATCTGTGAACTCCACGGCAAACTCGGCAAAATCCACCTGCGCCTGCTTGCCGGGAGGCGTCTCGAACCGCCGCTCGAACTGTGCCTGCTTGGCAGGGCGCACCTCGCGGACAAAGTCTTTCACCGACGTATACCCGCCCTCGTAGCCACGCTCCCGGATCTCGCGCAACAGGCGCTTCGCCGTCAGGTCGGGAAAGGCGCAAAGGCGCTCCCGAAGATATTGCTCAAACGGATCGATAACCCGGTCGCGCGGCGCCCGCGGCGAATAAACCGGCGCCTCAAGTCCGCGCGCCAGATATTTCCTCACAGTCTTCCGGTCGAGGCCCGTTTGCCGCGCGATCGCGCTGACACCGAGCCCCGTGCTCGGGCTCTCTCGAACCCGTGGCGTTCACCCTCGCACCTTCAAATCCTGGATCAAAACGATCTCTCCCAGTCTTACCAACTCGACGCCTCTCTCCTTCTTTTTGAGGCTCGAGCTTAGCGGCCCGCGTCCAGTTCGATTTTCGAATATTTGAAGTTCGAAAATCGCCCTGAACGCTCCCAACTGGGGAATTTTCAAACGGCGCTTTTGGGGAGATTACATCCGGCACCTACAGATGCGCCGCCCGCTTTCATCCCGCTGGCGGTTTCGCCCGTGGCACCTGCGGTAGTGCCCGTGACGGCACAGCAGGCGCCGCGCGACACCCGGGATGTTCAGCTCGAGATCGTGCTCAGGAATGGGCGGCGGCTCCTCGTCCCCTCGTCGGTGGAGCCTGAGGTGTTGGCGCGGCTGCTTCCGGCCCTGGAGGGCCGATGATCGCCTTCCCGGCGGGGGTGCGCGTGTGGATCGCTGGCGGGGTCACCGATATGCGGCGCGGTATGAACACCCTGGCGCTGACGGTGCAGCAGGGGCTCGGGCGCGATCCGCATGCCGGCGAGATTTTCTGCTTCCGCGGGCGAAAGGGCGATCTGGTAAAATTGCTCTGGCACGATGGGGTCGGCATGTCGCTCTATACCAAGCGGCTGGAGGCCGGGACGTTCATCTGGCCAACCAGTGGTGCCGGCGAGGCGGTGCAGATCTCCGCAGCCCAACTCGGCTATCTCCTGGAGGGGATCGACTGGCGCAATCCACGCTCGACGCAGCGCCCGAAAAAAGCCGGATAGGCCGCCTCTAAGCCCTTATTTTGTTGGGCATATGCGCGCCTGCATGGTAAGCTTTGACCATGCCAGATACCGCCTCCGAGATCGCTAGACTGCGCGCCGCGCTTGCCGCTTCGGAGGCCCGCGCCGAGGCTGCCGAGAGCGAGCTGGCGCGGGAGTGGGCAAAACTTGGGGGTGACTGTGTATGCTGGTGGTTCATTGGGAAGGGAACTGCCATGGACGTGCGGATTATTGTCGAGACGACCTTTGAGAATGGAACCACGAAGAAGCATCGTCTCGGCCGTTTGTCCCGCCCGTTTCGGCACACACAGCCTGAAGGGTTCGGGTTGTTGCTCGAAGATGCCAAGATGATCCTGGGGCAATTGCAGAATGCGATCCTGCTCGACCAGATTGAGGAAATTTCCGAAGCCAGCAGGATCTGTCCTGACTGTGACGGAGTCCGCGCCATCCACGATTATCGGTCGAGGGTGCTCGATACGCTCTTCGGCAGGTTTCAGGTCAAGGCGCCGCGCATTCGCCGCTGCGCCTGCAATGCAAAATCCGATGTTGTGTTGGGCGGACCGCTTTCGCCGCTCGCTCACTTTTTCCCGGATCGGTCGACCCCGGAACTGCAACGCCTTCAGGCCGAACTTGGGGCGCGTCATTCCTACCGGGAAGCGGCGCGCATCCTGGAAACTTTCCTCCCTTGTGCGAAGCAGGTGAATACTTCGGTGCGCAATCGTCTTGGCAAAGTCGCCCGGGACATCTGCGACCGTGCGCAGAAAGAGCCGGTCGTCGCGGCGAGCGTCGAAGATGCACCTGCGTTGACGGTTTTCCTGGACGGCGCGCATATCCGATGCAGGCCGGAATACCAGAAGCGACACCTCGATGTTGTGGTGGGCAAGATCGAAGGCCACGACAAGTGCCGTCGCTTCGGCCTTGTGCAACAGGCGGTCCTGTCGCCTGCCAGCCAGCTTCGCCAGGACTTGCGGGCTCTCGGTTGGAATCACGGAAAGGCCGTCACGGTGATATCGGACGGGGAACCCGCATTGCCGAACCTCGTGCGCGACGCCGTCGGTGGAAAGGTTCGTCACATCCTCGACTGGTGGCATATCTCGATGCGTATTCAGCACGTCGAGAACGCGGTAAAGGGCCTGCTGCAGATCAGGGGCTTCTCCGGCATTCCAGTGCTGTTCAAGCGTCCGGCCGAAACGCTGCGATGGTACCTGTGGCATGGGAAAATCATGACGGCCACGACCAGTCTGCAATGGTTGATGGTCGATTGCGCGCGGCTGGCTACAGATGACCGCATGGCGACTGAAGCCGCCGGACGGGTGCAAGCCCGGTGCCGCGATCTGTATTCATACCTTGCGAACAACATGGACAGCCTGACCAACTACGGCTGGCGGTATCGTAGGGGTCTTCCGATTTCTTCATCCCGGGCTGAGGGTTGCGTAGACGACATCGGCAACACCCGCATGGGAAAGCGCCGCCGCATGAGATGGTCGCCCAAGGGAGCCCACCGCGTGGCCGTCGTCCGCGCCGCCGTTCTCGACGGTCGGCTAACCGCCGCCTACCAAAGAGCCGCCGCATGACCCCCAAGTTTTGCCCACTCCCCTTATATAGTATGCGCGCGCTACTGCCGGTGGAACCTCTCAGATCGCGCTCAGCGCAAGGAAAGCAGGGCATTGTACGCCAGCACGACGAGAGAACACTCACTTGCATTCGTTTACAAACGGTCGTTTATTAATGACACCTAAAATTGCAAACGGCCCGTTTTCATGCCCCTGATCGGCTATGCGCGCATCTCGACCGAGGACCAGACCCCCCTGCCCCAGTCTGAGGCCCTCCAAACCGCGGGATGCGTCGAAATCTATGAAGAGCAGGCCTCGGGCGGCAATCGGGCTCGACCAGTGCTTGCGCGCGTACTGGAACGCGTGGGCAAAGGCGACACCCTGGTCGTCGTGCGGATCGACCGCCTGGCGCGATCTCTGTCGCATCTGTTGGAGGTGATCGAGCGGCTCGAGGCCAAGGGCGCGTTCTTCCGATCGATCCAGGACCCGATCGACACCTCCTCCCCCCAAGGCAAGTTCACGTTGCAGGTTCTGGGTGCCGCGGCCGAGTTCGAGCGCGCGCTGATCCGCGAGCGCACCAAGGCCGGGCTTGCCAGCGCCCGCCAAGCGGGCCGGGTCGGCGGCAACCCGGGTCTGCGTGCCAATGACCCGGTCGCGCTGCGAAAAGTCAGGCTCGCGCGTCAGGACGGCTATATGGAGCGCTTGAACGAGACCGCACAGGACTGGGTGCCGCATGTCCGTCGGTTGCGTCCCTATATGGCTTGGGAAGACGTGCTGCGGATCGTCAATGGCCCCCTGCCCCATGATCGGCGCTGGACCCAAAGCCGCCTGCTCCGTGCCGTGAAAGCCTATGTGCGCGACGGCTTCCTGCCGGAGACCGTGCTTGGCAGGGCCGGGCGGCGCGATACCGACGATCGCTTGCCAGCGATTGTCGCTGCGATCAAGGGCGCGGGTCCCGAGATCACGTTGCAGGCGATCTGTGACCGGCTAGAGGCGATGCGCGAGCGTACCCCGCGAGGCCGGGCGAGATGGCAACCGTCTTCAGTCAAAATGCTGCTTGAACGGGCAGAGCGACTTGGATTGTTTGAGAAATCTTGGGGTAAAGCTTGATCGTCACTTTAGGCGACATCTCGAATTGGGCCGCAACTTTAACCGCACGACAACTAAACCTTGCAGATCTTCCACCGCATGGAGTATTTGCAAGGTATGTACACACGCCAAACCCACCAACTTGTGCAGTCCGCGCTGGAGAACCAAGCTGCTGTAGTCCTTCTCGGCCCCCGACAGGTTGGGAAAACCACGCTTGCTCTCGACATCGCTGCGGAGCAACCATCGGTATACCTTGATCTTGAGCGTGAGGCGGACAGGCAGATCCTGACCGAACCGGATCTCTATCTGGATGAACAGGCAGGAAAACTCGTCATTCTCGACGAGGTGCAGCAGATGCCTGGCCTTTTCAAGAGCCTGCGTGGCCAGATCGACCAGCGCAGGCGGGCCGGGTTTCGGACCGGGCAGTTCCTGCTTTTGGGATCGGCCTCCAATGCTCTCTTGCAACAATCGGCGGAATCCCTCGC
>NZ_CP043622.1 GCF_003008555.2 Pukyongiella litopenaei
CATTACGTGATGGAGCCGGTGGCCTGCACCCCGGCTGCGGGCTGGGAGAAGGGACAGGTCGAGAACCAGGTCCAGTTTTTGCGCGGCCGGTTGTTTGTGCCCAAACCTGCCTTTGATGATCTCGATGCGCTGAACGATTGGCTGCGCCTGCGCTGTGAAGAGCTGGCAAACCGGCCCCATCCCGAGCAATCGGATCGCACGATTGCAGAGCTGTTCGAAGACGAACGCGCCGAACTGCGCCCTCTGGGGCGGGCATTTGACGGATACGTGGAAAAGACCGTTCGTGTTCGCTCCACCTGCCTGGTTCAATATGCCAGCAATCGCTACAGCGTGCCGTCCCGGTTCGCGGGGCAACATGTGTCGCTGCGCGCCTATGCCGGCCGGATCGTGCTGGTGTCGGGCCAGGATGTCATCGCCGAGCACAAGCGTCGCTTCACCCGCAATGTCAGCTATTTTGAACCCTGGCATTACGTGCCCCTGCTGGATCGCAAGCCCGGCGCCCTGCGCGACGGCGCCCCCTTTGTGGACTGGCAACTGCCTGAGGCCATGCATCGGATCAGGGAGCATTACATGGCCGGCAAAGGCGGGGATCGGGAGTTCGTCGATCTGCTTCTGCTGGCCCAGGATCACGGGATCGAGGTGGTCGAGACGGCTTGCGAATTGGCGGTGGAACAAAACACCCTGCGCCTGCCCGCCATCATCAACCTGATTAACCAGTTGGTGGAGCCGGTCATCACGCCGCTCAGCGACGCCTATACCTATCCGCAGCTGACGTTGCGGCCCGAGGCCGATTGCAAGCGCTATGAGACGCTGTGCTCGGCTGAGGAGGCTGCCGCATGAACGTCCTCATCGACCAACTGACCGCCCTGAGGCTGCACGGAATGGCAGCTTGCGCCCATGATTTGCTGTCCGCGCGCAAGCCACCAAGTCTGACCACAGCGATAAAGCAACTGATCGACGCTGAGACTGTAGAGCGGCGGGTGCGCTCCATCCAGTATCAAATGAGGATTGCGAAGTTCCCCCACCACAAGGACTTCGCCACCTTCGATTACAGCGCGGCCGCCGTCACCCAGCCCCAGATCGAGCCGTTCTGCTCAGGCCAGTTCACAGAAGAGGCACACAATCTCATCCTGGTGGGCGGAACCGGCACCGGCAAAACCCACATCGCAATCGCGCTTGGAACCACGCTGATCAACAACGGCAAGAAGGCCCGTTTCTTCAACGCCGTCGACCTGATCAACGCCCTGATCAAGGAACAGGCCGAGGGCAATGCCGGGAAGATCATCCGGCAGCTCTCGGCCCTGGACTGCGTCATCATCGACGAGCTGGGTTACATCCCGTTCCCCAAGTCCGGCGGCGCATTGCTGTTCCATCTGATCAGCAAGCTCTATGAGAGGACCAGTGTCATCATCACGACGAACCTGGAGTTCGGCGAATGGGTCTCGGTCTTCGGTGACGCCAAGATGACAACCGCGCTACTGGATCGCGTAACCCATCACTGCGCAATCATCGAGACAGGCAAGGCCCCGATAGTCTTGTCCGTCTGGACACCAAGGCGTCTGACAATCTCGGTCATCGCGTCTGCGGTTGCGCCCAGGTGGCTATCGAGTGTCTGGCCAAGAAGATCCCCGTACTTTTTCGGGTTGGTCTGGTCCCGTGCGGCGAAGGCCGCGATCCGCGCTTCTGTCGCGACTTTGATCTGCTTGTCTGCAACGGCGGTCAGATCGTCGATCCTGTCGGACATGCTGGCGACAGCCGTGGCCATGAGATCGAGGGTTTCGCGCAGATCATCGTCGGAGAGGGCAGGGAGGTCGGGTTGGTCTGGCATCGGGAGGCGTCCTTCGGATTATTGGACTTGCGGGACGAACAGCCCCTTGAACTCGGGATCGGCGTAATAGCGCAGCTTTTGGGCGACGGCGGTGGCTTGCCCCTGGACGCGCAGAAGCTGGTTTTGCGGGCGGAGCTGCATGATTTCATCGGGGGTGAGCAGATCGCGGCCCGTGAGATTGTTGCTGAAGCTGGGGCCGTCACCGGGCTTGAAGCTGTCGGTCTGGTGTCAATGAGCGTTCAAAACTGACCCGGTTTCAGCGTTTGAATTTGACCCACCCTTTGTGGCGCAAAGCCCCCAGGCGGAGCCGTCCCTTGCTTGAGCCCGAAAAAAGAACAGCAAGGTTCCTGTTTCAAGGGCGCGGCACGCGGGAGCGGAGCCACTCGCAGGATGCGTAAGCATCTGAGCATGGCGACCATCCACTCCTTGAAACGGGGTTCTTGATGGTCTTAGGTTCGATCAAAGCAAGGGCGTCGTTTCCGACAAGCAGCTCGCAGCAAACCGTTCTTTTATATTCTTAATTCAAGATTCTAAGATTTAAGGGGGAATTTCTAAGCTAGACCAATAGGTTAACTCGGATAATGTGAAGGATTCGGGGACTCCGGTGAGGTTTTCGGGGCGTAATGTGAGAAATTCGGGGTTTATTGTGAGATATCCGGGTCGATAAGTGAGGTTTTCGGGGAAAGTTATCCACAGGCCGGGCTAAATGCGAGGTTTTCGGGCAAGTGTGAAAAATTCGGGCAGAGACACCTTAGATGTCTTTGCGCGCGTCTCTGAGAGCTTGGTCATTCCGCACGATACGGTTCTCGCTCGGGGTCGGCTCGAAGACGGTGACAGCTTGATTGGAGATACGCGCCTTGCGCCCGATCTTGGGCCGGTGGACCTCTTTCCAAGCTTCGTTCATCTCATCCTTGGTCTTTGACCACCACCCTACCCTGATCCGCGTCACCTTCTTGCCGGTCTTGATGGGCAGGATCGATACATTGAAGGGCGCGAGCGCGTTGATTTCCATGATCACGGGTTTGACCACGTGTTTGTTGAGCGCGCCGAAAGCCGGATATTTTCCGTCCTCGACCCCCATCATGGAACGGAAATTCTCAAGGGTAAAATCTTGATAGATTTTACGGTTGAGACCCGTCCATTGTGCCACGTTCTCATAGAGGCTCACGGCATATTTGGATGTGAAAGCCATGAGGACGGGCAAGGCGATTTTACCCCAGATGGCGGAATCCTTGAGGATTTCGACCAATCGCTTGTCAAAACTATAGTTGAGAACCCCGGCGGGCCGGTCTGGATCATCCAGATCGTTACCGCCAAGAAACTGGACACGGCGAGTGCGTCCGTCCGCAAGTTTGACAGTCAGAATGGTCTGCATAAGCGCGATGATCGCCTCTTCAACCA
This sequence comes from Pukyongiella litopenaei, assembly GCF_003008555.2. Taxonomy (NCBI): domain Bacteria; kingdom Pseudomonadati; phylum Pseudomonadota; class Alphaproteobacteria; order Rhodobacterales; family Paracoccaceae; genus Pukyongiella; species Pukyongiella litopenaei. Next base: position 3,230 of record NZ_CP043622.1, read on the forward strand.
TTTCATAGCCTTTGTGGTCGTCGGGCTTCAAATCATCAATCTCGATCGTGTAATCTTTGCCCTCCTCCACGCCTTGCATGTGCGCATTGTGCCAGAGGATGGTGATCGAGCGTCTGGCATTGAGCGTCAAAGCCTGGTGACCCGTGATCTGAATGAGCTCGGCAGGCTTGGATGCCTGATCCCGTCGAGGGGTCAGATCGAGAACACGCAAAGGTGTGGTATCTTTGGCAGCTTCACTCACGATATCCAGTCTAGATCAGCCAAAGAAACTGTGAAAGAGGAAACACAAATTCATTCACAGTTACCCGAATTCCTCACATTTAGCGCGCACCATACTTCTCGTTCAGAAGCTCCACGGCATGTTCGAGGGTTTCTCCAAAGCCCCACCCCTGCCCGTCTGCAATGGCGCAGAATGCATCTATGGTCTCGGGTTTGGCCTTGATGTTGAATTGGGCATTGCGCCCTGTCCGTCGCCTGCGCTGCGTGCTGGCGGGCTTTTCCTTGACCGGCTCGCGGCTCTGGAAACCTGAGGCTTGCGCGATTTGGCGCGCGGCTTCTGGTTTTGGGCGATCTTGGGCAGGTTTTGGTTTGCGCGGCGACCATTCGCTCGGGTTGAAGGCGTCGAGCTCGTCGTCAAATCCAAGGCTTGCGCGTTCTTTTGTCATGTCACACAGCCTCCGCAATTTGTTCAGCGGCGCGTAGTCTGGCCAGCACTTCGCCAGTAAATTGCTGAGCGTTGACACGGGCCTTCTCGACATTGCTGACCTGTGTCGGGTCTAGATCGGCTAGCGACCCACCATAGTCGAAAAGATCACGAAACGCGGCGCGTTCGACGATGGCTGTCTCGAAGACTTCGATGCCAGCCTTCCAGAGCTGTTCCTGGACGTTGCGCAAAGCGCGCGACCTGACGGCCGCACTGGTACGCGTGAGCACAACCGCGTACGGGATGGCGCGGCGTGCCATACGTTCCTGGTTGCGGATCAGTCGGATAGTCTTTGCCCCGCCCTTGGCGTCCATCGAGGAGCCTTGCGTCGGGATCATGACGAGGTCTGACATGCCGATGGCATTGGCGACCATGAGACTGGCCGTCCCTTCCAAGTCCACAACTACAAACTGTGCGCGGCCTGATGCGTCTTCAATCAGTTCAATGATGCCATCTTCGGTGACTTCGCTGATGATTTCGATGTTGTCGGGTTTTCCGGGCATGGCTCCCCATTGGGATATCCATTTTTCCGGATCGGCGTCGATGATGGTGACTTGCGCGCCTTTGCTGGCCAGCTCACTGGCAAGCAGAAGCGCGGTTGTGGTTTTGCCCGCGCCCCCTTTGGGGTTGGCAAATGAAATAACGGGCATGCTCGGCCTCCTTTGTGATTTTTTACAAAGGATACCTGATAGCTAACGGCTAGCCAACGATATCTTGAAGATATCGTTGGCTAGCCGTTAGCTATCTAGTAGCTACTAGATAACTAGATGGTACCTGATGGCTACTCCCGCTCAAAGCCCTTGTCACGATCGCGCTTCCTCGGACGGCTGCGGCTGCGCTTCGCGCCTTCTGCGCGGCGCTTGGCGCTTTCGAGCCGTTTGTCCGAAACCTCCCATGTCCGTCGCCCTCAGACTCGGCCTTGCGGACGGCCTCAGAGAGTGCCTTGGCCATGCGGTCGCGTTCTGATGGGGCAGGGGCGTGCTGTGGCGTTTCGGCATTCGCCCGCATTCAAAAGGATCTCCGCGCGACTTCACCGGAACGCCCGCGTGAGACTTCGGAGCGTATCCGCTCAAGCGCGCAAGCTGGTTGAGATTGACCCCGATCCGGCGAAGCTGACCGATCGTCTCGAAATCAGCCCGCGCGCCCTGCTGCACCACCACCTCTGTGGAGAGGGCGGACCGGCGAAGAAACTCTGACGACGACAAGCTCGCATCAGCCGCGCGCATAAGAATTTCTGCGTGCTCGGCAGGCGAGACACGCTTTCAGACTTGTCCAAAATAGTTCTTCTTTTGAGAATAGTCCCATGGATCGCCGTCCATCAGCCTCCAGAAACCTTCTTATTTCTGAGATCATCGAGCGCACTGGCGAGCCTGCGTCCGGCTGCGATCGTATCGGCTTGGATGTAGTGGCCTTCCGCAATCCGCGTGGTTGCGTGCCCAAGGATCGGTTTGATCATGCGCGCGGAGGACGGAGCGGCCCGGGAAAGCGTCGTCGCGGCTGCGTCACGGAACAGATGCGGGGAGACAGGCACGCCGAGCAGAGACTTGGTCCGGATCCGGATCGCCCGGGTAAACTGGTTGACGCTGACCGGGGCGCCATTGCGCCCCAGCCAGAGGGCGTCGTGATCGCCGGGCCCGCGCGCGGCCAGCATCGGCCGGGCCGTTTTCAGATAGATGGCAAGTATATCGCGGAGCATATCCGGAACGACCGCTTCCCACGGCTGCCCGTTCTTTGTCATCGCGCCGTCGAGACACACCATCATCTGCCCGTCTTCCACGCGCAGGGATGTCCCGAGGGCCAGCTCTGAGAGAGCGCGGCGCCGCATGGGCATGAGCGCAAGCAGGCAGATCACAGCGCCGTCGCGGAGACGTACGGCCTGGTCAGGGTGCGTGATCGGGCCGTCATTCTCGTGCACGAGCCGTGCGCCGGCCTCAAACAGCACGTCGCTGGAAAAGATGCGACCGGTCTTGCGCGGCGACCCACGGTGTTTCGTGGCACGGTGCAAGCCAGACAGGATGATCTGGTGCGCTGTCCAGCACCGGTCTGGATCGATTGATCGACACAGGCGAACCACGGCCCCGACATACCCGAGCAGGGTCGCTGGCGCCAAACTGCCCATGGCCGCAAGCCAGGCACGTAGGCGCTTCGGCGTTGCCCGCTCAACAGGGCAGAGACCCAGCGCCTCTGGCTCTGCTTGGGAGAGCCACCCCAGCCAAAGACCATACTGGCGTTTCATGGCCTCGCGGGAAATCGCGCGCCAATGGGTGAGCGGCCCTTGGTCATCAAGCAGTCCGCCTGTCGCGAACAGTGCCATGAAGGTATTCCGGTCAGCGTCGGGCCAATGGTCCAATGGTAGGGTTTTACCCATCACACGCCGTCCCGCAATTTGTCTACCACAGCAGCGAAGGCCTGCGTGGCGCTGATCGTTTCGAGACCGGAATAAACGCTGATTGTGCGGCTGACCGACGAATGGCCCAGCATCTGTCGGGCGACCTCGTAGCCGCCCGGGTTTGCATCAAGGTAGATCATCACCGCGAGGTGCCGGAAGAGATGCGCATTCATCTCGACGCCAATCTCGGTGAGCACGCGCCGTTTGATCCGCTCCGAAAGCCCGTTTGCCGCCACCGGGCCATCTTTGCGGGTTGCCGGGAAGAGGTACGGGCAGTCTGGCGTGCAGAGGATCGGAGCACGGCTGGCGAGAAATTCGTCGATCATTTTGACGAGATGTGGAGGCAGTTCGAACTCAAGCGGTCGGTTGTTCTTTACCTCGTTGGCCGGAATCACGAGGAACATCAGACCTTTTCCTGAACGGTGCAGGTGGCGGTCGACCTCCAGTGTTGAGAGGTTCGCAATCCGCAGCGGACAATAGAGAAGAATGCCGATAGCGATCGCATCTTCCCGAGTGCGCAAGGCCCTGAAGCGGTGCTGGCCAAGGGGCCGCGCCATGATCTGCTCGGGCAGGCGTAGAAGGCGACCGAGAACGCCAGGGTTCCGCAGCGCCCGCAACCGGTCCCGGTTCTTTGCCGTCATACCACCCGTGTCGCGTACGATAAGGCGTGACTTGAACCGTGCGAGGGCGCTCCGTGTCGTTTCCGGTAAATCTAAGTGCGAAGCCATCGTGAGAAGCAGTCCGGCGATGTCGCTGATCGAGGCACTCGTCTTGCCGGTGTTGCCATCCAGCATGCGCCGCAGGCCGCGCTCCACATGTGCCGGTTGCAGCATATCCTCCAGTGACGCGATTTGGTTGATGGGAACCCCGGCACCTGCGACGTGGCTTGCAAAGCGCAGCAGCATGTAGCGATAGGTCGCGGCGGATGAAGCCGTGATTGGGTTGAACCGTTCTTCGGTCGCAAGCAGGTCCGGCCGCATACGCATCTCAAGGTACCGGTCCACATCGGTGATGAAGCCCGGCGCGTGGTCTTTCTCCGGTAGCATCACCCGCTTCGCCTGTGACGGGAATTCCAGCCGCTGGCGCGGCCAGGCCGGCAGCCGGTTGATGGCAAGGTTCCACCCCATCACAGCCTGCTTGTAGGTGGCCCGGGGTGCTTTGCTGATCTCGTTCAGTTCGACAGCATCCAGATACAGCAGTGCGTGGTCGCTCCGGACATCCTTCGGCATGACATTGATGCGGTTGAGGAAGAAGATGAACCGGGGCAGGGGGTTCAGAAGGCTCTTGTCCTTGGAGGCGCGCACCATATCCCAGAGCTCCCGCCATTCCGGAGAGAGATCAGAGACTCGGCGCTGGCGCTTGCTGACGATACCGCAGGCGACCATGGCGTTGCGGGCGTTACTCACCGTGTTCTGCCAGGTCTTTGTGGTGATGCCAACGGCGGCGGGTGCGATGCGCGCCAGACGCGGCTGCAACCATCGCGGATCAGCCGGAACCTGTGCGGGCGTCCGGTGAAGGGCTTCGGCAACACGGCGCAGGCCGGACATGAGATCCTTGCGGCGCGCTGGCTTGAGGACGGTGTCGGTTTTCAGCTGCGCTATCAGGTCGGCAAAACTGGGCGTTGCGGGGGGTACGAAAATGCCGTCGAGGGAAATCTTGCTGTACTTGCTCATCGGGTGGGTCTCTTTCTGGTCACTTTGGGACTCGGGTGGACATGAGGCGTCAGGGGTGCCTGATCGGGAGAACACTATACTGTAAAGAGACCCGGTTTTGCGGTGCGGGTCTTCCCGAAGAACAACCAAGTTATTGACTTTACTGGACATCATGGGTCACCCCTTACCCATTGATCGCACGGCGATAGGCCGCGTGTGCGTCGGGATGAATGCGGATCAGGCGCTTGCCCGGGCCCACGCGGATGACGTCCAGCAGTCCGGCCGCAATGGCGCGCCGCACGGACTTCTCACTGACCTGATCTTCGGCCGCGACATCACGCACCGTTTTCAAATGTGATGGCGTCGCAGACGGGTTAGAGAGCGCGGTGTTCGGGGGAATTTTGTGTCGGGACATCGGGGCCTGGCTCCTGTGATGTAGCTTCAAGGAGACAGACCAGAGCCCGACTGATGCATAGAGCGGGCCTGCGTAAGGCATCGCTCCGCTCATAGGTGGCAATCGGTGACCCGACCTGTCTGACAATCACAAAGCCAGATCCGGGTCGAGCAGCCCAAACGTATCAATCGAGAAAAATGATCCCGACGCGCAGCTAGCGTCCGTCAAGGAGTTCCGGATATCGTACAATCAGAACCCGAAACTGGTCGATATCCTTCCGGATCGTCTCATCGCTGGGTTGCCCACCCTTCGGGAGAACCATCCTCATCACCGCCCGGATCAGATCGAACAACGGGCCAGCGCGTCGTTCGCCAGACAACCGATCAGGACGTGTCGTGTAGGTCAGCGGCCGCCCCGCATCCATCCATACGTAGCAACAACTTCGCACAATGTGGTCCCGGCGGCCGTCATATACCTTTCGTCGATCTGCGGGCGCAAGGATGGCGGCAGAGCCCGGACGTGTGAGGATGGCGTCGGCGATTTCCAGAAGATCGGCGAGGCTACACTCCGGATTGCGCGCAACTGCGTGGGCCTCGCCAAGCAACGTGGCATCGGCGCGAGTTTCTGCGAACAACGCACTGCATCCAAGCAACACGTCCGCCAGCTGTTTTTGACGTCGTGCATCCTGACGCGCATGCTTGACGGCGCGCCGCAATGCCACTTCTGCAGCCTTTACCGTCTTGTTGCGGGATACACGGACCAGGTTCATCAAGCTCTCTATATCCAGCGTGTTGCCCACATAAAGCGATAGCCTCGACACGAGCACAGGAGTAAGGTCATGCTCGGATGCGAGCTTCAATTCCTGTGCTGCAGTGAAAAATCCCTTCTCTTCATAATCCGCGACAGGCCACGAAGGGCCACAGCCATAATCGTCAAATTGCAGGTACAGAGTCTGATCAGGTCGTACGGCGGAAAGGACTTCAGCACGGGTATCGCGCAGTGTGAGAGGTGGTCGAGACGACATGGCAACCTGCTTTCAAATTGGCGTGTTGAAATGCGATCATTGTTCGACGGCAGGCCGAATGCGGATCCTTGAACCATTCAGGTCCTGTTTTCCTCCGACGCATCCTGTTGATCCATCCGATCCAGAAGATGCAACGCGGCATCGGGATCGCCTCTCGCTGCGCGGGTATGAAACCGGGTCTCAAGGTCGAACTCTGTCAATGCGCGCGTGGTTAATTCCTCAATAACCTTGTTAATGCTGACCCCCCGCGTCTTAGCGAGTTGGCGCAGTCGTTCGTGTTGCGCATCGGGAAGACGAATGGTCATGACGCTCATGAGCTTGGCTCCTGTGTTTTGAGAAAATCGTCGGCCGTTCCGATAGAAAGGTAAGGAAAGCGCAACTCACCCCGACGCAGATCGCGTAGGTTCGCCGTGACGATCCACTCCGCACCGCCGGCCACAGCCAGTTCGATCAGATGGTCGTCCCCCGCATCGGGTAGGTTGGGACGCCAAAGGAAGTAGATTGGCGTCCAGGCACTGACCGATATCAAGGCGTCAAACAGTGCGTCCCGTTCGGTGACGTCAAGCACGGACCTCTTGAACAAGTCGCGTCGACCGAGCACGTCCTCATATTCGGCGTAGAGCGCTGCACCTATCAGTGGGGTTAGCGCACCTTCCAAGCATAAGCGTATAATCCGCCTCGGGGCTGTGCCACCTGTCAGCAGGGCTGAGACAATGATATTTGTGTCCAGAACAACGCGCATGAAGCATGATAGCTTATACGCTATCTATTTTGCAAGAGGCCGATCCAGGCTTGTAAAGCAAAATGTCATCAGCTGTAGACCGGCATGCAAAATTGGCTCTGACGCACATCGTGTGATCTTCTTCGGCTTCAGCGCTACATTTGGCGTAGATGTTGAAGGGGGGATGAACGCCATGAGAGGATGCTTCGACACCAGGCTGTTGCCTGAGGGGCTTCGCGCCACTGAACACAGCGTGGATGGCGCGGTCCTCACGATTGACGCAGAGGTTCTTGCCGCCGAGGTGATCTGTCCGGGTTGCGGACAGGGGTCGACCCGCCGGCACGGGCGATATGTCCGGCACCTAACGGATTTTCCAGCGCATGGTCGCTCCGTGCAGGTGCGCTTGTCGGTTCGACGGTTCCGCTGTGTTGCGTCGCACTGCCCCACGATAACTTTCAGCGAGAGTGTTCCGGATTGTCTCGCGTGTCGTCATGGCCGCCGAACCGGGCGCTTTCAGAACCTCGTTGCCTACCTTGGTCGCGCCATGGGCGGTCGGCCGGCCCAGGCTCTTGGACGCCGGATGCGGATCGGCGTGAGTAAGGATACCTTCCTCCGCAGTGCCGCGACAGGTGCGCGAACCATGGAGTTCGAACCACGCGTCATCGGGATCGACGACTGGGCGTGGCGCAAGGGGCAGCGTTATGGAACGCTGATCTGCGATCTCGAGCGGCGTGCCGTCATCGACCTGCTGCCGGATCGCGAGCCTGCGACGGTCGCTGCCTGGCTGCGTCAGCATCCGCAGATCGAAGTCGTCGCGCGAGATCGGAATGGCGGATACAGGCAGGCAATCTCCGAAGCGCTGCCTGATGCGACCCAGGTTGCCGACCGTTGGCATCTCTTGCAGAACGCGAGCGATGCATTTCTGGCCGCCGTCCGTCGCGCAATGCCCGCCATAAGAAGAACGGCCTGCAGCGCCGCACTGGACCCCGGCATTCTGACCGCGGCGGAACGCCTGCAATTCGAAGGTTTTCAGCGGCGCCAGCAAACCAACGTGATGATCCAGCGCATGGGGTCCGAAGGTGTGCCCATCAAGCGGATCGTCCGGATCACTGGTCTGAGCCGGGGCCTGATCCGGCGCGTCCTTCGGGGCGAACGGGAAGACGTTTTCCGGCTGCGCCAAAGCAGTCTCACTCCCTGGTTCCCACTGCTGGAGCAGCATTGGCACGACGGATGCCGCAATGGCGCTGAACTCTGGCGCCGACTGCGGTCGCACGGTTTCCGGGGAGGTCTCCGCGTCGTTGGTGAATGGGCTACACGTCAGCGCCGTGCCGAGGCCGCCATCGCCCATGGCTCAGGCAAGTGTCCTCCGAGCCGCAAGGTTGCCCGGATGATGGCCTCTGGTCGGTACCACCTCTCGAAGACGGACAGCATATTCGTCGCGCAGGTCGAGCACGCTCTGCCGCAACTGGCGCAGGACCGTCGGCTCCTCGATGCCTTCACCTCCATGGTCCGCAATGGTGATGAGGACGAACTGGCTGCATGGTTGGATCAAGCGAAAGCGTCTGGACTGGCAGCATTTGCGCGCGGGCTCTCCGCCGATCTCGACGCGGTTGCGGCGGCGCTTCGCGAGCCTTGGTCCAATGGCCAGACAGAAGGCCAGATCAACAGGCTGAAGATGCTGAAACGGCAGATGTATGGCGCAGCAGGTATCGACCTTCTTCTGGCGCGCCTCCAGCATTCGGCATGAAAGACGCCACAGAAATTGAGTCGGACCCCAAAATTGACCCCTGTATTGGGGTAATCGGCGTCCAAAAGTGACCCCCCTGATAATTCTGTTCAGAATCTTCCTCGACGGATTTGAGGGAGCGAGTTGGGGATGTTGGTTGTGGAGACGATTGCGAAGATCAGGCGGGCACATTTCATCCAGGGGAAGTCGATCAAGCAGATCTGCCGGGAACTGCGGGTGTCGAGGAACACGGTGCGCGAGATGGGCGTGCTCTATCTTGACCAGATTAGTCGCCTGACCGAGCTTATCGAGCAAATGTCTGATGAACTTGAGTGCGCCTCAAAGACTGACGACGAGTTGCGGCGGCTCTGCACCGTGCCAGGCATCGGGCCTGTCACTGCTGGTGCCATTGCCGCCTTCGCACCGGACCTCTCGACCTTCGACAGCGGGCGCAATTTTGCGGCATGGTTGGGTCTGGTACCGCGACAACGATCATCAGGTGGTAAAGCCCGACTTGGCGCAGTCAGCAAGATGGGGCAATGCGACATCCGCAAACTCCTGATTGTCGGCGCCATGAGCGTGATCCGCTGGGTCGTGCGCAAGGGCGGCAGCGCCAACCGCTGGCTGGCTAACCTGGTTGCGCGCAAACCTCGGATGGTGGCGGCGGTAGCGCTGGCAAACAAGATGGCCCGCATGATTTGGGCGATGACAACGAAACAGGAGAATTACAGAATGGCGTGACCCTGATCCACAAGGCAGGGAAGCGGCATGGCCGCAAGGCCTGGGCAAGGTGATCGACCGACGGAGTAAGCGACACGGACTTCAAAGTTCAAGGTGGGGACACCCAGTCCCGGGGCTCGAGCGTCATAGCTCTCTGAACCGATGTGGGCCTCGCCTTCCGAACAGCATACCGGCCGGTGGCGTCATATAGCCACATTGAGAGGCCTTCTGTAATGGGGCGTCCCATGTCAACTGTGAACTTCGAACGCGAAATAATCGCGGTATAAGGTCATCACACCGCGAGCCAAGGCAGTTTCCCGACCGTAGATATACGTGTCGACACAGTTTGGATGTTTGGTTTTTCCGGCCGATCAGAGAGATAAAGAAGCCAAAGGTATCCCCGTACCGGGATGATGCTTCTGTCCGTAGTCAGCGTGGTAGCTGCCACATCATGCCTGGTCCAAATGCGGTTCCCGTGTGCCTATCTGACACGCGTACTCAGACAACGGGTGTCTGGTGACGAGGCCTCTGTCGGCATCATCGGGGACCGCGTCCCGGCTAGGGACCTCGGAGGCCTACGCTCTCAGGCACGGCCTAATTCTCCTTCTGACGAATTCCTCATGATCAGTAGGCTGTCGACGCTTACCCCGCCAGCTTTGACATTGGTTGGGGTCTGATGCCGGAGAGTGCAGAATCCTACGCTAAGGCGGTTTGATCATTTTTTTGACCACCTGTATTCGCCGGTGAGAAGGATGTGGGCCCATCCGAGTGGCGAGATGTGCGCTAGCAGGGGTCTGTTCCGGCTGGGGGCAGAATGACACCCTAAGAGTTTTCCCTGTGTCGTTTCATTATGTCGAGCACAGTGTTTTTGCTGATGCCAAGGTCACGTGCAATCCAACGATATGAACGACCTTTCGCCACGGCTTGAACGACCTTCGGTGCAAGTTTGTCGGATTTCGACCGTTGTCCGGGTTGGCGCCCGAGCTTCTTGCCGCGCGCCCGGGCAGCGGCAAGACCTGATTTTACGCGTTCGCTGAGCAGGTCGCGTTCGAACTGGGCAATTCCTGCCAGCATGGTCGCCATCATCCGGCCATGCGGCGTGTCCAATTCGAAAGTCATACCACTCATGGCGACGACCGAAACCTTCCATCCGGCCAGCTTGTTCAAAGTGTCCAACAAATCTTGTGTGGAGCGGCCCCATCGGGACAGTTCGCTGACGAGGACGGCATCAATCTGCCGTGCCTGAGCCAGATCGAGAATTCGGTTCCGTGCGGCACGATTGGCAGAGGCACCCGAGGCCGTTTCTTTGAAGACACCGATCACCTCATAACCACCGCGTTCTGCGAAACCAGTCAGTTCCAGCACCTGCCTGTCACATGACTGATCGGCAGTCGAAACCCTGGCATAGATAGCTGCGCGCTGTCCCAGTTGAACCTCCATAGAATTTGGTCTTGCAAGTCGTTGATTTTGTTGGTGCGAGATGTGTCCCGAACAGACATCTGATTAACAAGGACAAACCAACATGCCAAGACGGTCCATTCTGACCGAGCGCCAGCGTTCGGCGCTTTTCGACCTGCCGACTGACGAGACTTTGATGTTGCGGCATTACACGCTGGCAGATGACGATATCGAACACATCAACGAACGGCGACGGCCGGAGAACAAGATCGGCTTTGCCCTACAGCTCTGTGCCCTACGCTATCCTGGTCGGCTGTTGTCGTCTGGTGAGGTCATCCCGGAAAAGGTATTGCGCTTCATCGCGGCCCAGTTGGGTCTGACCGGCGATGATGTCTTACCATATGCCGCACGTCGGCAAACCCGTCAGCAGCACCTGCACACCCTGCGCCAGATTTACGGCTTCAAGATGTTCTCGGGCCAAGGCGCGCGCAGTCTGAAGGCCTGGCTTGAGAATGAGGCTGAAACGGCCCAATCCAACGAAGACCTGGCGCGCCGATTTTTCGAAGAGTGCCGCCGGTCGCAGGTGATCCTGCCCGGCATCTCTGTCATCGAACGGCTGTGCGCAGATGCTCTGGTTTCGGCTGAGCGCCAGACCGAAAGCCGGATCACTAACCGGATCGACGATGAAACGAAAGAACGCCTGGACGCGCTGTTGACCGAGATCGTGGATAGCAATGTCACCCGGTTCATCTGGCTTCGCCGTTTCGAGGCAGGCAGCAACTCGGCTGGAGCATCGCGACTTCTGGACCGGTTGGAGTTTTTGCAGGAATTGGACCTCTCACCGGACATTCTGGCCGACGTACCACCACATCGGATCACCCGCCTGCGCCGCCAGGGCGAACGGTACTTTGCCGATGGTTTGCGCGACATCACGAGTGACCGGCGCCTGGCGATCCTTGCTGTCTGTGCGGTGGAGTGGAAGGCAGCCATCGCCGATGCCGTGATCGAAACCCACGACCGGATTGTAGGCAAGACCTGGCGGGATGCGAAAAGGCTGTCCGACGCGCGTATCGCGGATGCCAGATCATCGTTGCGTGAGACATTACGTTCCTTCAAGGATCTCGGTGCTGCCCTGCTGGAGGCAAAGGCAGATGGCGCGCCCCTTGATGCCGCCGTCGAAGTTGCGTGTGGCTGGTCTCACCTCGAAAGCATGGTGATAACTGCGGCCGAGTTGACTGACATGATGGCGGCTGACGCGCTGTCTCATGTCGTTCATGGATATCACCGGTTCCGGCGCTATGCTCCAAGAATGCTGCGGGCGCTTGATATCTGCTCCGCCCCGGTGGCGGCGCCTTTGATGCAGGCAACAAAAGTCATCGCCCATGATCAAACTGATGCGCCACGCCAGGTTGGCTTCTTGCGCCGAACCTCGAAATGGCATCGACACCTCAATGCTCAGGACCTAGGTGACAATCGGCTCTGGGAGGTCGCCGTGTTGTTCCAGGTGCGCGAAGCCTTCCGATCCGGCGATATCTGGCTACCCCACTCCAGGCGTTACGCTGATCTGAAACAGGCCTTGGTACCGATAGAAACAGCCAAGGCATGCCCTCGACTGACGATGCCGTTCGAACCTGAGACCTGGCTCGATGATCGCAAGGCAAGGTTGGCAGAAGGCATGAAGCGTTTGGCCAAGGCTGCCAGAGCAGGCGCGATTCCCGGCGGTTCGATCGAAAACGGCGTTCTCAAGGTTGATCGTTTGACGGCAGCGATTCCGGCGGATGCTGATGGTATGGTGCTTGATCTCTATGGTCGCCTGCCTGCCGTTCGGATCACCGATCTGCTGCAGGAAGTTGATGACGATATCGGCTTCACCGAAACCTTCACGCATCTGCGCACCGGCGTTCCCTGCAAGGATCGCATCGGGCTGTTAAACGTGCTGCTGGCCGAGGGATTGAACCTTGGCCTCAGCAAAATGGCCGAGGCGACCAGTTCACACGACTACTTCCAACTCTCGCGCTTGTCCCGGTGGCATGTTGAAAGCGATGCCATCAACAGAGCACTCGCCAAGGTGATCGAGGCGCAGGCCAATTTGCCGATGGCGCAGTTCTGGGGCGGCGGTATGACCGCTTCAAGCGACGGTCAGTTCTTTCCAACAACGCGGCATGGCGAGGCGATGAACCTCATCAACGCGAAGTATGGACAGGAACCCGGCTTGAAGGCCTACACCCATGTCTCTGACCAATTCGGCCCGTTTGCCACACAGAATATCCCTGCAACCGTAAATGAGGCCCCATACATTCTGGACGGCCTGCTGATGAACGAGGTGGGGAAGAAGATCAAAGAGCAATACGCCGACACCGGCGGCTTCACGGATCATGTCTTCGCCGCAACCGCACTCCTGTCTTATCGCTTTGTTCCCCGCATCCGAGATCTCCCTTCAAAGCGTCTCTATCTCTTCGACCCCGCCGTTGCGCCGAAGGAAATCCGCGGGCTGGTCGGTGGTAAGATCAGAGAAAAGCCGATCACGGAAAACTGGCCGGACATTTTGCGCGCCGTCGCCACCATGGCGGCGGGTGTCATGCCGCCCAGCCAGTTGTTGAGGAAGTTCGCATCGTATCCCCGTCAGCACGAACTGGCTGTTGCCTTGCGCGAGATCGGGCGGATTGAGCGCACCCTGTTCATTATCGACTGGTTGCTGGACGCCGACATGCAGCGCCGTGCCCAGATCGGTCTGAACAAGGGTGAAGCGCATCACGCGCTGAAAAATGCCCTACGCATCGGGCGACAGGGCGAAATCCGAGACCGAACTTCCGAAGGGCAACACTATCGCATGGCTGGGCTGAACCTGCTGGCCGCGATCATCATCTACTGGAATACCAAGCACCTTGGCCATGCCGTCACCACGCGAAAGCGTGCTGGTCTCGATTGTTCACCCCAACTCCTGGCGCATATCTCGCCACTCGGATGGGCACATGTCCTGCTCACAGGCGAATATAGGTGGAAAAATCGATGACGCCCAGCCTTAGGGTGTCATTCTGCCCCCAGCCGGAGCAGACCCCACCGTCTTCGGATTGATCCCCAGCTCCCGGTTCCGCGTCGCGAGCGAAGCTTGCGATCGCTGTATTGCTACTCTGACGCCGTGCGTAGTCTTGGCGCTTCCGTGACGAACTTGTCCCATAGGGCATCCTTCCAATCATGAGAAAGGGTCGCACCATCGATCCGTAGGATCAAACATCTAGGGTCTGGGTCCTACCGGCCCGTTCCGGTATCCGGCGCATCGTTCACGATGCGCCGCAACGCCATCTCCAGCGCCTCGACGTCGGACGAGGTCCGCGTGTGCGCATTGGTCACAAAGCAGATCGGCATGGTGATCCGCGGCACCAGAGGCCGCTGCCGGATGCCGACAAAGCGCCACCAGGGCGAGGCGCCCTCGACCACGGCAACCCCCAGTGCCTGTTGCACAAAGACCGGCGCAGCGATCGACAGGTCGACTTCGAAGACGGGCCGGTAATCGACGCCCTCGATCCTGAAGGTGCGGGCGATGGCGGCGCCGAACTCAATGCTCGGACGGTACGAGATGATCGGCTGGTCCTTCAGATCGGCGATCGAGATGGTGTCCCGCTCTGCCAGCGGATGATCCTCATGCAGCAGGCAGACCATCTCGGTCTGCCCGATCACCTCGGTCTGCAGGTCAAAGGTGGAAGACGGCATCATCGTCAGCCCCAGATCGTATTCGCCCTTACCCAGATTGGCATAGATCGTCGCCACCGGGTTGACCGCCACCTCGATGCGCAGGTCCAATTCGCCGTCGTTGATCATGCGCATTAGGATCGGAACATAGGCCAGCATGAGCGGAGATGAGGCCCCGATACGGATCGGGGCGGTGTCAGCGTCACGCAGGTCCAGGATCAGCTTGCGCAGGCGTTCTAGATCCTCGTACGTGCGGTCCACCTCGGGCGAGAGCCTGCGGGCCAGAGCCGTCGGCACCAGCCGGCCCTTCACCCGTTCGAACAACGGCCCGGTCTGGTCCTCGGTCCGAAGCAGAAGCTGGCTCAGCGCGGATTGCGACACGTTCAGCACCTCAGCCGCGCGGGTCAGAGTTCCATAGTGCAAAATGGCCCGGAAAGCTTCGATCTGCCGGCTGTTCATCCTTCTCGGCGCTCCTGTCGCTGCCGGTCAGCCGATGACCTTCCTGTCTTCGCTTTCGGTCGGCGGTAGCGGATGGTGGCATTCTATCTCGACGCCATCAATAGCTCGCGTCGGCGGGGCGAGTTTGGCACAGGCCCCGGTCTTGTGCCACATGCAACGCGGCTCGAAAGCACAGCCGGATGCGCGGCGCATCGGGTCGGGCGCGCCGATCCCGAGCTCCAGATCGGGCAATTGCCCAACACGCGCGGGCGTCAGCGCCGAATCGAGCAGCGCCGAGGTATAGGGATGGCCCGGCCGCCTCAGGATGCGCTCGGCCGGACCGCTTTCGACAATGCGCCCGAGGTACATGATCGCCAGATCCGTGGCGAGGTTCTCGACCACGGCAAGGTTGTGGCTGATCAGGACATAGGACACGCCCATCTCGCTCTGCAGTTCGCGCAACAAGTTCAGCACCTGCGCCTGGATCGAAACGTCCAGCGCAGAGGTCGGCTCGTCGCAGATCACCACCTCGGGCTGCAGGATCAGCGCCCGGGCGATGGCGACGCGCTGGCGCTGGCCGCCCGACAACTGCGCCGGGTACGAGCCCGCATGGCGCTGGGTCAGGCCGACCCGGTCGAGGATCTCGCGGGTCCTCCGCTCGCGCTCGGCGGAACTGCGAACGCCATGAACGACCAGCGGATAGGCGACCGTCTCGGCCACCGTGCGCTTGGGGTTCAGCGAAGAATAGGGATCCTGGAACACCGGCTGGACGCGCCGGGCGAAGGGAATGCGTCCCACCTGTCCCACCGGCTTGGCATCGAGGAACACCTCGCCCGCATCCGGCCGGTCGAGCCCCAGCAGGATGCGGGCCAGGGTCGATTTGCCCGAGCCGGATTCCCCGACGATGCCCAATGTGCCCCCACGCTGAAGTTTCACCGAGACGCCGCGCAGCGCATGCAACTCGCGCGTGCCGCGGAACCACGATGCATCCGTTCGGAACACCCGCTCGATGTCTCGAGCCTCAAGCACCACGTCAGACGGCATGGGCGGTCTCCATGGCGGGACTGTCGATCAGTATGCAGCGGGCGCAATGTCCCTCGTCCGCGCGGCGCATGGCGACCGGCGCCGCGATGCACTCAGCACGCGCATGTGGGCAGCGGCCGTGAAAGGCGCAGCCCTGCGGCCGCTCCAGCAGGCTGGGCACGACGCCCGGAATCGATTCCAGTGGCGCCCCGCGTCCGGCGCCAAGCACCGGCGCGCTGTGCAGAAGTCCTTGTGAATAGGGATGCGCGGCGCGGCGCAGCACATCCTCGGCGCTACCAATCTCGATTACCTCGCCCGCGTACATCACCGCCACCCGGTCGGCGATGCCCGCGACCACACCCAGGTCGTGGGTGATGAAAAGCATCCCCATCCCGAACTCCTGCTGCAGGTCACGCAGCAGACGGAGGATCTGGATCTGAATGGTGACATCCAGCGCGCTGGTGGGCTCGTCGGCGATCAGCAGATCGGGGCCGCACATCAAAGCCATGGCGATCATCACCCGCTGGCGCAGCCCGCCCGAAAGCTGGTGGGGATATTGCTCCATCCGCTCGGCGGCATTGGTCATGCCGACCCGGTCCAGCAGGAACAGCGCCCGGTCCCACGCGTCCTTCCGGCTGCCGCCCTGGTGCCTGCGATAAACCTCGCAAAGCTGATTGGCGACCGTGTAAGAGGGGTTCAGGCTGGTCATCGCGTCCTGGAAGATCATTCCCATCCGGTTGCCGCGCAACGCCGCAAGCTGCCTGCGGCCGGCATGTGTCAGGTCCTTTCCCTGGAAGGAAAAACGCCCGGCGCGCAACCGGGCATGGCGCGGCAGCAGCCCCATTGCCGCCAGCGCTGCGGTGGACTTGCCACAGCCGGATTCACCGACGATGCACAGCGTCTCGCCCCGCTCGACTGTAAGCGACACGCCGCGCACCGCGTGGACGGTTCCGGCGCGTACCGGCAGTTCGACATGCAGGTCCTCAATCTCGACCAGGCTCATCGCCCCCGCCCCTTTGCCTCGGACAGGTCACGGATGCCGTCGCCCAGAAGGTTGATCGCCAGCACCAGCAGGAACAACGCCGCGCCGGGGATCGCGATGACCCAGGGGCTGAAGAACATGTAGGACTTTCCTTCCGAGATCATCAGCCCCCAGGATGGCGTCGGCGGGCGCACCCCCAGGCCGAGGAAGGACAGCGCCGCCTCCAGCAGGATAGCATGGGCCATCTCCAGCGTCGCCACGACTACCAGCGCATTGGCCGCGTTCGGCAGGATCTCGTGAAGCACGATGCGCCACGAGGAACAGCCGATTGCCCGTGCCGCCGCGACATAGTCCTGCGCGCGCAACTGCTGGAACAGACTGCGGGCGACCACCGCGAAACGGTCCCACAGCAGGAAGCCCAGCGTCAGGATCACCGTCACCAGCGAACTTCCGGCCAGCGCCGACACAGCCAGAGCGACAAGGATCACCGGGATCGCCAGCCGGACCGAAAGCACAAAGCTCACCGCCGCGTCGATCTTGCCCCCGAAGAACCCGGCCAGTGCGCCCAGAGTGATGCCGATGACCGACGAGATCAGCACCGTGCCGATGCCGATCACCAGAGAAATCCGTGATCCGTAGACGAGGCGCGAATAGTAGTCGCGCCCAAGCTGGTCCGTCCCCAGCGGATGCGCCATCGACCCGCCCTCGTGCCAGACCGGCGGGATCATCCTCTGCGACACGTTCTGCAGATAGGGATCGGCGGTCGCCAGCCAGGGGGCGAAGACGGCACAGATCACGATCAGCGCGATGATCCCGGCGCCGATGGAAAAGCCCAGGTGGCGCAGCTTCCCGCGCAACGAGCTCAGGCGTCGGCTGACACCGGGATGGGCCGAAAGCGGCAGCGACTTCATCCCGTCAGGTCCGCAGTCGCGGGTTCAGCGCCGCGTTCAGGATGTCGGCGCCGAGGTTCATGAACACGAAGATCGTCGCCACCACCAGCACGATGGACTGCACCATCGGAATGTCCGCGCGCTGGATCGATTCCCAGGCCAGATAGCCGACCCCGTGCAGGGCGAAGACGGATTCGACCACAACCGAACCGCCCAGCATGAACCCGAACTGCACCGCCGCCAGCGCCACCACGGGCAGGATGGCGTTACGCAGAGCGTGCTTGATCAGGACCGAGGCCTCGGACAGCCCCTTGGCGCGGGCAGTGCGGACGTAGTCGGACTCCATCACGTCGATCATTCCCGCCCGCGTCATCCGCATCAGCGCAGGCATGGCGTAATAGGCCAGCACCACCGCGGGCATGACGAAATGGCGCGCCGTGCCGTCGCCCGAGATCGGGAACCATTGCAGCCGCACACCGAACCAGATGATGCAGAGCAGCGCCAGCCAGAACGACGGGATGGCCTGCCCCGCCACGGCGAAGAACAGGGCGATGCGGTCGATGGCGGAATTCGGGTTCAGCCCCGAGACCACGCCGAGCGGCACGGCGACGAGGATCGCGAGCACGATCGCCGAAGCCCCCAGCGTCAGCGTTACCGGCAGGTATTCGGCCAGGATGGACGACACCGGCGTGCCGAAGAAATAGGATTTGCCAAGGTCGCCGCGCAGTACGTTGCCCAGCCAGGTGACGTATTGCACCGCCAGCGGCCGGTCGAGCCCGTGTTCGTGCCGCACCGCCGCGATGGTCTCTTCCGAGGCCGAGGCGCCGGCCAGCGCGACGGCGGCGTCCCCGGTCAGTCGCAGCAGCGAAAAGCTCACCATGGACACCATGAAGGCGACCAGAACCGCGAGAGCCAGACGTTTGAGCGCGAATTGAAGCATCAGTGTGTCCTGCAGAGCATCGTCCGGCGGCTTGGCCCGCCAGGCGATGCGATGTGTTACTTCCAGGAAGCTTCGTTGAAGCGGATGATCTCGTCAAATGCCCCGGTGAAGTCCAGGTCGGAGTTAAGGACGTAGTTGTTCGAGAGATTCCAAAGCGGGACCCAATAGACATTTTCGGTGATCCGGGCGAGGGCCTGCGAATAGATCGCCTTGCGCTCTTCGGGATCTATGGATTCGTTCGCCTGGTCGATCAGCGCATGCAACTCTTCATCGCGGGCGATGTCCTGTGGATTGCCGCCGAAATAGGCGCTCATGGTGATCGAGACGTCCTTGATCGACCAATGCGTAGTCGAGGACTGGGCGATCAGCGACTCGCCCGAGGTCCAGGCGTCGTACATCGCCGGCCATGTGACCGTATGCAGATTCGCGGTGATTCCCACGTTTCGCAGATCGCCGGCGATGGCTTCCGAAATGGTATGGCTCGAGGTTTCCCACATCTCCACGGTGAAGCCGTCGGCAAAGCCGGCCTCGGCCAGCAGGCGGCGCGCCTCCTCGGGGTCGTAGGCATAGGCCTCCGCGTCCGAAACGCAGCCGAACATGCCGGGATGGCAGACCACGTCGGTCAATTCAGAACCTTTGCTCAGCAGGTTGTCGACGATGGCCTCGCGGTTGATCGCATGGGCGATGGCCTGCCGTACCCGGATGTCGGTCAGCGGATGCGGACCCTTCATTCCGTTCGGCTCCAGCACCAGGAACTGGGTGCGCATGGTGCCGACCGGCCGGAAGGTGAGGTTCGGCATCTGGTCCATCTGCTTGGCCTGGTCGAAGTCCACGTCCCATGCCATGTCGGCGGTCCCGCCCATCAGCTCGGCCACGCGCAGCTGCGCGTCTTTCAGCGTCCGTAGCACCACCGTACCGATCGTCGCCTTCGGCTTCACGCCGTCGAAATAGCCGTCCCATTTCTCCAGCGTGTACTGCTTGCCCGCCTCGAACGAGACCACCTTATATGGCCCGGTACCGACCGGCTCGGTCGCCATGCCTTCCTTGCCGACCGCAGCGCCATATTCGTTGGGGTAGATCGGCACCCCGATCGCCAGATAGGCCAGGGCGGCGGCGAAGGGCTTCTTCAGGAAAATCGAAACGGTGTAATCGTCGATCTTCTCTGCGCGGTCGATCCAGGCCACCATCTGTTGGTTGATCACCGGGTTGTCCTTGTCGGTGACCATGTCCACTGTGTAGACCACGTCGTCCGCATTGAACGGCTCGCCATTGTGGAAGGTGACGTCCTTGCGCAGGGTAAAGCGCAGCTCGGTCGGGCTGATCCATTCCCAGGTCGCGGCCAACAGGGGCTCGAACTCTCCGGTTTCGGTGTTGGTGTAAATCAGCGTGTCCCAGACGTTGACGCCAAGCGTCAGGCCCGACGACTCTAGCACGTTGTAGAAATCCAGGGTCTGGGGATCCCGGCGCCATACGAAATTCAGCGTGTCATCGTCTTTGCCCGCATCTGCCGGCGCCGGAGCGACGGAAAGGCAGCAGACTCCAAGTAGCGCGCCAGTCAGCAAGGATCGTAGGTTCATGTCGTTTCGGCTCCTTGTTGGTAGTTTCTGCGGGCGCGCCCTTTGGCGCGCCGTCTCGGGCCGGCGTCCGGCCGGCTCGTGTTCATGAGGTCATAGTCCCGGCCTCGCAGCCATTATGTCCAACGTGATTTCTGCGGCATAAGGATTAGAAAACATTATAGGCCGGGTCCCGAGCTGTTCACTCCCGCCAAAAGCGCGTCGGCCACCGCGGTCATGACCGGGTTCGGGCGCGATGCAAGTTCGGCCACCAGCGAGAAATGATCCTGCCCCGGCAGGATGAGTTCAAGGGGATCGGCGCCTTGACGTCGCAACACCTCTGCCATGCGGCGCTGCTGATCACGGAATTCGCCCGTTTCCCGCTCGCCTACTACCAACACGAATGGACAGTCCAGCCGGTCCTCGCCCGATATCGGGCTCAGGTCACGCGCCGTCTCCGGGTCGAGGCCAAGGGCCATGTTCATGAAAGAACGCCGAACCGGCTCAAGATCATAGAATCCGCCGACCGAGGCGACCACGCGGATCGCCCGCCGCAAACCGGGGTCGAGTTCGGAAGCCCGCGCGTGGATCATCGCCGCCAGATGCCCGCCCGCCGAATGCCCAATCATCCCGATCCGGTCGGGATCGAGCCCGAGCCTGTCCGCGTCGCGCCGCATCTCGGCCAGACAGGCCCTGACACGTCCGACGATGCCGCCGATGGTCACCTCCGGAACTAGCGGATAATTCACCGCCGCCACCGCGATGCCCCTATCCAGCAGGGGCGGCGCGATCATGCTGAACAGTGATTTGTCCAGCCGCTGCCAGCTCCCTGGGTGAAGATAGAGGCAGAAGGGCACGGGCCCCGCATCCCCCGAAGGCAGGAACAGGTCGTACCGTTCCAGCGAATGCGGGCCATAGGCCAGATCGCACTGCGATGCCGGCCAGGCCCTGCGGAAGACAGCGCTTTCGCTTTCCCAGAAGGCGAAGTCGCGCCCGTAATTCGGGCACCTTTCGCGCAGGTTGAAATCGTAGTCGAGCCGGGCCCGCTCCGCCGCCGCGCCCATACCATCTCCCGCCATCCGGTCAGGCCGTTTCCACAGCCGCGCCGGTCTCGCTCTTCACGAAGTCCTGCAGGCGCGGCAAAACCTCGGCCGCGAAAAGCCGCAGGCTGTCCGACGTGTCGGCATGGTTCAGCGGCCCGCCCTGCATCATCGCCGTCAGATGCCCGAAGCCGCCGCAATAGCGGTAGAACTCCACGATCTGCTCGTAAACCTGATCCGGCGTTCCGCCAAAACCCACGCCCGGGTCGATCAGATCGCGCGGATCGCAGACCACAGGATTCACCGCCGGCCCGTTGCGCCCCGGAATGTTGGTGAACATCGACCCCTTGGGCGGGGTGCGCAGCGCCTTGGCGACCATCTCGGCGGGGCGATAGCCTGCCGGGCTGCCGAAATGCTCGGGCGACAGGCTCGACGCCCAGGCATAGCGCCGCACCTGCCCCAAACGGGCCAAACCTTCCTCTTCGGTATGGCCAACTGCCACCTGCGCCATATAGGAAAACCGGTCGTTCCCGGGTTCGGGCCGCCCCAGCTCGGCGCAGCGTTTGCGGTAGGTCTCGAAGATCTGCTTGGCGATCACCGCCGACAGCGTGGCGGCAACGACATAGCCGTGATCTGCGACCTCAATCGCCGAGGCGGGCGAGAAACAGGTCATCCAGACCGGCGGATGGGGCTGCTGGACCGGGCGCGGCCAAAGGTTGACCTGCCGGTAATGAAAGTGCTCGCCTTCGAAGTTGAACGGCGCATCGTGCCGCGTCATCGCGGCAAGGATCAGGTCATGCGCCTCCCAGAACCGCGCGTAAAGTTCCGCCGGGCTGCTGTTGGTCGGCCCGAGTTCGACTCCCCCGCCTTTCACCAGCCCCATTTCCAACCGCCCGCCCGATACCACGTCGGCATAGGCCAGTTCCTCGGCCACCAGCAGCGGATCGTGGCGCATGCCAAGCGGTATCCCCAGCACCAGAAGCCGTGCTCGGCTGGTCTCGCGCGCGAGGATCGCCAGCGGCAGCGAGCCCGACACGTTCAAGCTGGTGGCTGTGGCGTGGTGCTCGTTCACCATGATGTCGAGGCCGATCTCGTCGGCCAGCGCCCATTCGTCCAGCCGTTCGTTCATTAGCCGCGAGGCTTCCATCGGGTCGAGATACTTGCCCGGCATCACGTTGCGGATCGGCATGGTGTCGGCGTGTTTCCAGGCCGGCGTATAGGGAGATTCGGTAAAGTGATAGACTCTCATCGCGGGGCACTCCCCTCTGTGCTTCGGCAATCGTTCAGGAAATCGTCGATGACCAAGGCCACCGCCACCGGATCCTCAACATGCGGCTGGTGTCCGGCGCCCGAAACCAGCGCCAGGTGCGCGTTTGGCAAGCCCTCGGCAAGGGCGCGGTGGACGGCTTCGGCGACGAACCGGTCCTCGGCGCCCCGGATCACCAGCGTCCGCGTGCGGATCCGCCCGAGCCAGCGGGCCAGCACCGGATTGTGCAGGAAGGGTTTCCAGGCATAGCGCGAAAGGTTCTCTTCGAACCGGGCAAGTTCCAGCAGTTCCTCGTCGCTGCGCCCGGCTGGATCGTCGCTCTGGAACTCGGCCCGCGCGAACTGCAGCGCGCGCCGGTCCGTCCGCGGCATCGCCCAGATATCCGCGATGGGCCGGTCCATCGGCGCGCCGACCCGCAGGCCCAGCGGGTTGATCAGCACCATGGCCGAGAACAGCCCGGGGTCGCGCAGCGCCATCTCGGCAGCGATCCAGCCACCCACCGAGGCCGCCACCACCGGCCGTCCGCGTAGCCCCAACTCGTCGACCAGGTCGAGGTAGAAATACACCAGGTCGTCGATACGCCTGAACTCCGCCGGCCGCGGCAACCGCCCAAGCCCCGGATGCCCCGGCGCGAACACCGTGTGATCCCGCGCCAACCGTTCGAGGAAAGACCGGGAATCGTAGACCGGCGAAGGACCGGAATGCAGGAACAGCAGCTCTCCGCCCTGTCCGGCCCGGCAAAGATCGACCTCCCGGCCGGCCAGCGATACCGTTTCGCGCCGGATCGGGGTGGTTTCCTTCAGGGTTTCCGTCATTCTGCTACTCCATTCGATCCGGTCACGCGCCAACTGCGAGATGCGGGAAGCGCGCCCGGATCGCTTCAAATGTCCCGAAGACCTCGGCCGCCGGGTCCGCGCCTTCGCGGCCCTCGCCGATCGCGGCGAAAATCTCGCGCTTGACCCAGTGCCGCCACGGCACCGCGGTCTGCCGCAGCACCTCAGTCAGGGCGGCATAGCGTTCCGGATTCCAGGTCGACTCGAAAGCGCGTTGCGCCGCGTTGTGCGAAACGACGCCTTCCGGCCTGGTCCGTCCCGCGCGCTCAGTCGTCGTCGCGGCCGCATCGACAGCCCCTTCGGCGTCGAGCACCACGCCGTATTGCGTCCTGGCGGCATCGGCGCTCAAAAGCCGGTCGGCGACGTCGCGGCGGACCCGCTCGGGGTCACGCTCGAACGGATCGCCCCAGCCGCCGCCGCCCGGACCGCGCAAACGTAGGACATCGCCCGGATCGAGATGGACGATGTCGGAATTGGCCAGCTCGATCTCGGTTCCATCGGGCCGAATTCGCGAAAAGGTCGACACCGCACCCGCGGCACCTCCGGCCAGCCCCCAGGCAGCAAAACGCGAATGATCCCGGTTGCGCGCCGTCACCATGGTCTGCGGCGCCAGCACCTCGAAGGCCATCTCCATTCCCACGCCGCCACGATACCGTCCCGGCCCGCCGCTGCCCGGCACCAGCCCGTAGCGCAGGAAACGCACCGGCAGTTCGGTCTCGGAAAACTCAAGCGGCGTGTTCTTCAGAAACCCCGAAACCGAGCCCGAGCCGTCGTCGCCGTCGCCCGCCCGCGATCCCCCGGCGCCACCGCCCACCGGCCCCACCGAGGCCATCACCGTGCGCCCGTCGGCCCCGGCGCTGCGAACGTTGACCAGCGACTGACTGCCCGCAGGGGCCGCGCACATGCGATCGGGCAAAGCGCGGGCGAAGGCGCCCAGCGTCACTACCTGCACGTGCTTGCAGATCAGGCTGCGCATGCCCACCGCCGCCGGGAAGGTGGCGTTGACCACGGTGCCTTCCGGCAGGATCGCCCGCGCCACTTTCAGCGCGCCCGCGTTCAGCAGCAGGTTCCGGTCCAGCGAGTACAGCACATAGCCCAGCCCGGTCATGGCCAGCGCATGACGCTCGCGCCCGGCCGTCGGCATGTTGAGCGAGGAGGACAATTGCGGATCGCTGCCGGTGAAATCCATCTCCAGCGTGTCGCCGCGCACCTTCAGCGTCAGCGCAACCCGGCAGGGATCGCCGCCCGGCGCGTCCTCGTCGGCGAATTCGGTATGGAAATAGTCGCCGTCCGGAATGGCCGCCACGATGGCGCGAGCCTGTTCGTGAGCATAGTCCAGGATACCCTCGACCGAGCGCCCGAAGGCCTCGGCCCCCATCCGCTCGGCTAGGTCCAGCACCTTGCGCGCGCCGACGTTGACCGAAGCGATCTGTGCCAGCAGGTCGCCCCGGTTCTGCGAGGGGACACGGACGTTGTTCTCGATGATCCGCAACAACTCGGTGTTCAGTTCGCCGTCGCGCATCAGGCGGGTCGGCGGAACGCGGATGCCTTCCTGCTGGATCTCGGTCAGCGTCCGCGACAGGCTCGCCGGGACCGCGCCTCCGACATCTGTGTTGTGGATATGCCCGGCGGCAAAGCAGATCAGATCGCCGTCAAGGAAGACCGGCTTCCAGATGTGGAAATCGGGTGTATGGGTCGCCACCCCTCCGGCATACGGGTCATTGGTAATCCAGATGTCGCCGTCCCGGTATCCTCCCGGCTGGTCGATCACAGGGCCGTAATCCAGCCCAATGAACCAGGTCGCCCCGAAGCCGCGGGGCGAGGCGAAGGTCAGCCCCTGCGGCGTTAGCAGCCCGCAGGAGAAATCCTCGGTCTCTTTGACGAAGGTGGAATGCGCCGTGCGCATCAGCGTGTAGCCCATCGCATCGGCAGCCGCGGTGCAATAGTTGGAAAAGACCTGAAGTTCGGTTCTGTCGGTCACGGCGGGCCTCATTGGATCGAAATGCGCAGGTTGGACAGACCGTCCACCGCGACGGAACAGTCCGGCGGCACCACCGTCGTGGTGTCGTCCTGCATGACGACGGCTGGCCCTTCGAACTGGGCCCCGGCCCGCAGGTCGACACGGCGATAAAACGCCGCCTCGCGGAAGGCCCCATCGAGCCAGACGCGCGCCTGTCCCGCGGGTTGCGGGCAATAGGCCTTCGGTGCGACCTCGGGCAAATCCGGCTTCGGGGTCCCGCCGCGGATGACCAACCGCAGGTTGATCACCTGCACCGCCGCTTCCGGATCGCTGTGGCCGAAAAGCCGTTCGTGCTCGCGATGAAACAGTGCCGCGATCCCGGCGGCATCTCCCTCGGCCAGCGCCCGACCCGGGATCTCGGTGCCGATCTCGAAGGACTGGCCCGCATAGCGCATATCGGCGAAACAGGCGATCGCGGCATCGCCTTCGAACCCCTGCTCGCCGAACAGCCATTCATGCGCCTTGTCCTCCAGCTCGGCCAGACCCGCCCGCATGGCGGCCAGCGTGCTGTCGTCGAGCGCGGTGTAGAAGCTGGCGATGAAGTCGCCGCGCAGATCGGCGACGATGCCGCCAAGCGCGCTCAGCACGCCCGGATGCGGCGGTACCAGCACCTCCTTCATGCGCAGCGCGCGGGCGAGGAACGCCGCCATCATCGGACCGGCCCCGCCGAAGGCCAGCATGGTGTACTCGGTCGGATTGATGCCAAAGCGCGAGATCACCGCACTGGTGCCGGCATACATGCTCGACACGGATATGTCGCGGATCGCCTCGGCGGTCTGCTCGACGCTCAGCCCCACCGCCTCGCCCAGCGGCGCGATGGCGGCTCTTGCCGCCTCGGTGTCGACCGACACGGCGTTGTACCCAAGCTGTCCCGCCCCCAGCAGACCGGCGGCGACGAAACTGTCGGTGATGGTCGGGCGGGTACCGCCCCGTCCATAGCAGACCGGCCCCGGGGTGGACCCGGCGCTTTCGGGGCCGACCTTCAGCACCCCTTGCGCGTCGAGCCAGGCAATGGAGCCGCCGCCGTCACCGATGGAAGCGACCGAGACCGAAGGCACATGGATCTGGAAATCGCCGATTACCTCGCCAATGCCGTATTGCGGCTCGCCGTCGCGGATCAGAGCCACATCCGCCGACGTGCCGCCAATGTCGAGGCTGATCACCTTATCCACCCTGGCGGCCCGCGCCAGGAAGGCTGCGCCGATCACCCCGGAGGCGGTGCCCGACAGCACCATCTGCACGCATTCGTCCTTGCCCTGCTCCGCGGTCATCACACCGCCGTTCGACCGGGTGACCAGCAGCTCGGGGCCGACGCCCACCGATTTCAGCGCCGCCTGCATTGAGGTCAGGTAATGGGCCACACGCGGCTGTACATAGCCGTTGATTACCGCAGTGGTGGTGCGTTCGTACTCGCGGATGATCGGCCAGACCTCGTGCGACAGGAACACCGGCAGCGCACAGCCCGCGGCAACCAGCGCCTCGCGCACCGCACGTTCGTGCGCCCCGCTGGTGTGGCTGTGCAACAGGCTGACCACGATGCCTTCGCAACCGGCGGCAAGTGCCGCGTCCAGCGCCGCGGCGACCGAGCCGGAATCGACCGGCGCGATCTCTTTGCCCGAAGCGTCCAGCCGTTCCACGACGCCATGGACATTGGCGCGCGCCACCAGCGGTTCGGGCCGCGTCGAGAAAAGATCGTACATGTCAGGGCTCTTCAGCCGGGCAAGCTCCAGCACGTCCTCGAAGCCGTCGGTGGTCAGCAGCGCCAGCTTCAGACCCGAGCGCTGGATCACCGTGTTGACCCCGACCGTGGTGCCATGCGTGAAATGCGCGATCTCTTCGGGCTTCACCCCATAGCGCGCGTCGAGCTCGGCCAATCCGGCCAGGATCTCAGCGCCCGGCGCGTCAGGACGCGAGAAGACCTTCAGCGCGTCGAACCGTCCCGTGGCCTCGTCGAGCACGGCGAAATCCGTGAACGACCCGCCAATATCCACGCCAACGCGATAACCCATGCCCGTTCCCTGCACATCTTGTCTTTCCGGCCCGCTGCGGGCCTTCCGTCGCAAGGTGGCCGATCGCTCCGGGAAAGGTCCAACCGCAGTTTGGCGGCCGGTCCATAACGGCAGCTAATGCCTTCGCCAGACCAACGCCCCGGAACCAACGGAAACGGCCGGCAATCTGCCGGCCGTCCTTTGGGTCTTTACCTGTATCTCCGGCGCTATCCGCCGACCGCCCTGAACTGCCCGAACCGCCCACCGCCATGCAGCAGCGGGTCGCAAGTCCCGTCTCCCGAAACCGCCAGAACCCGGCCGACGTGAATGCGGTGGGTTCCATAGTCGAGACTGTCTTCGATGCGGCAGAACACAGAAGCCAGCGCCCCGCACAACCAGGGCAGCCCGTCGATACAGGGGTCCCCCGACCGATGGACCTGCCAGTCGCCCTCGATAAACCGCGCCTCGCCCGAATGCTTGGCCAGATGATGCGCCAGGGGCTCCTGCCGCGCCGCCAGCAGCGATAGCGAGAACGCGCCGCGCGCCGCGAGCGTCGCATACATCGACGCATTCCGGTTGACGCAAACCAGCAGCGAGGGCGGATCGAGCGAGACCGAGGCGACCGAGGTCGCCAGCATGGCCTGCCGCCGCCCGTCCTTTTCGGCCGCTACGACGGCCACCGTCGACCCCATGCCGCGCCATGCGGTGCGAAACCTTTCGGCGAGGGATATGTCGTGCCGCATGGCCAGTGTCACTGCGTCACACCCGCGCCTGCATCTGTCCCGGCGGACCAAATCACATGCGCCCGGATCGCGTTCGTCCGGTCGTTGATCCACCCGATCGGGCGCGCCTTCTCGATCATTGCGATCAGCGCCGCCTGCCGCACAGGATCGTCCGATACGCCCAGCAGATCCTCAACGGCACCCATACCGATCTCGGCATCGTGGCTGCCGACAAGCCGCACCGCCTCGGGCAGGGTGGCCGCTTCGCGAACCGAGTCGAAACGGATGCTGAAACTGCCGAAGTCATCCGGTTCCAGGATGTCCAGCGCTCCGGTGCTTGTGACGGTCACGATCATTTCCTGCTCCCAATGGACTCGGCCGACGTCCGGTCCGGTCAATATTTCGTCGGACTATCGGCGCTTCCACCGCTCGGAGGCAAACCGGCATTTGAACGCCACTCCATAATGTTTTCTTCAGGGTGGCAATCTTGAGAGTCTGGCTGCGCTTTGCAGATCGTGTAGCAAGGGCGTAAGCAGAGTTGGATGCAAAGAAAACTTTGTCTTCGCGCGCAGGTTTTCGCCGATTGAATTCACCAGCTGTTGCTATTTAGCGTCAATCTCCCTGTAGTTGCGCCCGATGGAACAACCGCCCTGGATAGGGTCCGTTGGTTCAGACGCGACCAAAAAAGATCAAGGGACAATTGGCTTATGGGTAATGGTTACTTGCGTGCCCGGCCGGTTGCCGAGGGCGTGGTCGCTGGTTCAGAGCCTCCTCAAGTCGTCTGGCGCGATTACGTCTGGAATACGGGTGCGGTATCGCGGTGGGTGTTTATCGACCCGACCGGCTCTGATGATGTAACCGCCCCCCGACGGCATCGCTGTGCCAAGGTGGGATCGCAACAATCCACTATGGGAGGCGGTTATGTCGGAGATTACTACGGTCGGACTGGATCTGGCGAAGAATGTGTTTCAGGTCCATGGAGCTGATGCAGTCGGCCAAGCTGTCCTGCGCAGGAAACTTCGAAGAGCTCAGGTGTTGGAGTTCTTCGCCAAGCTTCCGCCCTGCCTTGTAGCGATGGAAGCCTGCGCAGGCGCTCATTTCTGGGGCCGGGAACTGACCAGGCTCGGACATGACGTCAGGCTCATTCCGCCCATCTATGTGAAGCCGTTCGTAAAACGGCAGAAGAATGATGCAGCTGATGCTGAAGCGATCTGCGAAGCAATCCAGAGACCGAGCATGCGGACGGTGCCGATCAAGAGCGAAGAAACGCAGGCGGCGGCAAGCGTCTTTCGGGTTCGGGAACTGCTGATCCGGCAGCGGACCCAGAGCATCAACGCTTTGCGCGGGCACCTTGGGGAGTACGGGCATGTCGTGCCGCAGGGGGCAACGAATGCCCGCCGGCTGGTGGCTCTGGTTGAAGACGAAGACATGGAACTGCCGGTAGCGGCGAGAGCCTCGCTCTTGGCGCTGACAACCATGCTTGCTCAGCTCGAGCAACAGATCGCGGCGCTTGATGCCGAGATTGCGCGCCGTGCTCGGGAAAATCCCGTTGCGCGCCGGCTCATGACCATTCCGGGTATCGGCCCTCTGATTGCCACGGCGTTCGCGACGCTCGCACCGCCTCCGGAGCTCTTTGCCAAGGGGCGTGACTTCGCCGCTTGGCTGGGCCTCACCCCCCGGCAGCATTCGACAGGTGGCAAGCAGCGCCTCGGGTCTACAACGAAGATGGGCGAGCGCTCGCTGAGGCGATTGCTGATCATCGGCGCGAATAGCGTCATCATCAAACGGCACTGCCACGCTTCGGCCCGGCCTGGTACCTGGCTGGCCGGCATGCTGGAGAGAAAGCCAGCGATGCTGGTCAGGGTCGCGCTTGCGAACAAGATGGCCCGGATCGTCTGGGCCCTCATGAAGAACGAAGAGGCCTACCGAGCTCCGGCCGTGGCGGCGTATGTCTGACGTCAGCGCCTATGGGACAGATTTGATGTTTTCGTAACGGAGGATTTCTGGTTCATCGCAGCCACCATGGAGCGAAGATGAACAAGAAATCCGGAACATCGAAGGACGCCGCTGACAAGCTGGTCAAAGGGATCAAGCGCAAGACGCGTAAGCAGTACTCGGCGGAAGAGAAGATCAGGATCGTGCTGGCGGGCCTGCGCGGCGAGGAGAGTATCGCCGCACTATGCCGCCGTGAGGGTATCAGCGAGAGCCTGTATTACACGTGGTCGAAGGAATTTCTCGAGGCGGGCAAGCAGCGCCTGGCCGGGGATACCGCCCGCCAAGCGACATCGCCTGAGGTCAAGGAATTACGTTCGGAATCGGCCGCGCTCAAGGAAGTCGTTGCTGATCTGACCTTGGAAAACCGTCTGCTCAAAAAAAGCATGGTCGGGGATGGGGAGTACGAGGCATGAGGTAGGGGTAGGTTCCGGTAGGGGGCAGGATCGTATCACAAGACCCTGACCCTCCCTTCTTTCCTGCATTTTGAACTCTGCGGCCGCCTTCGTGGTGGCGATGATCGCGGTGCGCCCGTTTGGGAGCCGTGACGGCCGCAAGAAATGGGGCTGCATACTTCACAAGCTGGTCCTCTGGCTTCCGCGCCACCTGTATTCGCCGGTGAGCAGGATGTGGGCCCACCCGAGCGGCGAGATATGCGCCAGCAGATCGGGCGCGCAATTCAGGCCGGCCTGCTGCCGCGCGTCCACGGCATGACCGAGGTGCTTGGTGTTCCAATAGATGATGATTGCCGCGAGCAGGTTGAGGCCCGCCATGCGGTAGTGCTGGCCCTCGGTGGTGCGATCCCGGATTTCACCCTGGCGCCCGATGCGCAGGGCGTTTTTCAAGGCGTGGTGTGCCTCGCCCTTGTTCAACCCGACCTGAGCCCTGCGCTGCATGTTGGCGTCGAGTAACCACTCGATGATGAACAGCGTGCGCTCGATGCGGCCGATTTCGCGGAGTGCCACAGCTAGGTCGTGCTGGCGTGGATAGGCGGCGAACTTCTTGAGCAGCTGACTGGGCGGCATGACGCCGGTCGCCATGGTGGCCACGGAACGCAGGACGCCTGGCCAGTTCTGGACGATGACGCCTTCGCGGATCTTGCCGCCGATCAAACCGCGCAACTCGTTCGGCGCGGTGGCGGGATCAAAGAGATGGAGCCGCGTTGACGGCAGATCCCGGATGCGCGGGATGAACCGGTAGGACAGCAGCGCGGTCACGGCAAAGACCTGGTCTGTAAAGCCACCGGTGTCGGCATACTGCTCCGAGATCTTCCGCCCGGCGTCGTTCATCAGCAGCCCGTCCAGGATGTAGGGCGCTTCGCTGACGGTGGCCGGAATGTTCTGGGTGGCAAAGGGGCCGAACTGGTCGGAGACATGGGTATAGGCCTTGAGGCCCGGCTCGGAGCCGTATTTCGCGTTGATGAGGTTCATGGCTTCGCCCTGCCGGGCGGCGGGGAAGAATTGCCCGTCACTGGACGCGGTGACGCCGCCACCCCAAAACTGGGCCATGGGCAGCCGGGCTTGTGCCTCAATCACCATGGCGAGGGCTTGGTTGATTGCATCGTTCTCCACGTGCCAGCGGGACAGGCGGGAGAGCTGGAAGTAGTCGTGTGTGCTGGTCGCCTCTGCCATCTTGCTGAGACCAAGGTTCAGGCCTTCAGCCAGCAGCACGGTCAACATCCCGATCTGATCCTTGCAGGGCGCGCCGGTATGCAGATGGGTGAAGGTCTCCGTGAACCCGATATCCGCATCGACTTCCTGCATCAGCTCCGTGATCCGTATGGCGGGCAGCCTGTCGTAGAGATCGAGCACCAGCTCGTCCGCCTCTTGCGGCACCGCCGCGCTCAGGCGCTCGATCTTCAAGACGCCGTTCTCGATCGACCCGCCCGGAATGGCCCCTGCGTGGGCCGCCTTTGCCAGTCGCGCCAGCCCTTCGGTCATGCGCGCCTTGCGATCGGCAAGCCAGGTCTCCGGGTCGAGCGGCACCGTCAGCCTTGGCGCGCCCTCTACCGCTTCCGCAGGAACCAGGGCCTGCTTCAGATCAGCGTAGCGCCGGGAATGGGGGAGCCAGATGTCACCCGACCGGAACGCCTCCCGCAAATGAAACAGCACCGCGACTTCCCAGAGCCGATGGCCGTCACCGTCCTCAGCGTTCAGATGGCGGTGCCATTTCGAGCCACGACGCAGGAAGCCCACCGGCCGTGTTTCAGGTTTCTCGTCGTCTGCGATCAGCGTACTGGCGTGCAGCAAGGGTGCCGCGACATCCGCCGCCTCGATGTCGAGAACGCGCAGCATGCGCGGGGCATAGCGCCGGAACCGATGATAGCCCTGGCCAACATGGGCCAAGGGGTCAGCGGCCATCGTGTCCGTCAACTCGGCGGCGGTGGCGACCAGCCCTTCGAGCTGATCCCACCCGCAAGCCAGCTCTGTTGCCTGATCCAGGGAAGCCCCATCGCTTCTGGCGTCCAGCAGGGCCAATCCGAGAGATTTGAAGGCGCGCAGGGTGTCCTGCACCGCCGCCTTTGCGTCGGCGATTCTGGCGTCGCACAGCCTCTTCGCGCCCTGCCAGGTCTTGCCGACGATCCGGTCATGGGTCTCGACCACCGCGTCGGAAATCGCGGCAGACCACTCGACGGCGCAAACCGCGAGAATGGCCAGGCGGCGGTCGCTGCTGATGTCACGCAGACCATCGGCAAAGTAGCGTTCGCCCTGACGCCGCAGGCGGGTCACCCGATGGGGTGGAATGCCTGCGAGGATATCTGGCGAGATGTTCAGATCCCGCAGAACCTCCAGCCGATCGAGGAGGCGGCCAACATCGGCCGAGTTCTGACCAACCTCGAAATGGCGCAGCCAGACGAACCGGCTGACCGTGCCGTCGACCATCTCCGTGAGCAAGGTGTCCAAGCAGGCCCTTCTATCCTCATCCAGCCGGTTCACGATGGCACTTTCGATCCGGCGTTCCGCCGCCACGAGCGCATCCGCGCAGAGGCGCTGGATCACGGACACGCCCGGCAGGATCGTCTGGGTCCGGCGGCACTCTTCGACAAGACGGCGGGCCAGATCGTGGTTGGACGTTGCCACCTCCGCCTCGCCTGCCAGCCAGGCGTTCAGCTCCCGTGCGCGATGACCGGAGAACATCTTAAAGCCATAGACCTGGCGTAATTCGATCAGATGCCTGCGCCGCGTTACGTCGGTCTCGGCATATCGGCAAAGCTCATCCATCTCTTCGCCAAGCTGTGCTGCGATGAAACTGCTGACGGCCTCTGGAATGACCTCACCCGACGCCAACATTCGGCCAGGATACCGGAAAGCGCAAAGCTGAAGGGCGAAGCCGAGGCGATTGCGTGCATGGCGACGGGTTCGAATGACTTCGAGGTCATCGTCCGCCAGTGTGTAGTGGTAGAGGATGGTGGCTTCGTCGGTAGGGAGGTCGAACAACGCCGCACGTTGGCGGGCGGTCAAAATGGAACGTCTTGGCATGCGTGACTGTCATTGTTAATCATTAGTCTATTCAGGACAATCCCTGCACCAACAGAATCAACAACTTGCAAGGCCAAAATCCGAGGGGGTTCAACTGGGACAACGCGCGGCCATCT
Source organism: Pukyongiella litopenaei (assembly GCF_003008555.2). Taxonomy (NCBI): domain Bacteria; kingdom Pseudomonadati; phylum Pseudomonadota; class Alphaproteobacteria; order Rhodobacterales; family Paracoccaceae; genus Pukyongiella; species Pukyongiella litopenaei. Next base: position 36,930 of record NZ_CP043622.1, read on the forward strand.
ACGCCAGAGTTTCGACATCCGACCAGTCCTGTGAGCGACAGGTAGCGGAACTCACCGCATTTGCAGAACGCGGCTGCTATGATGTCGTCGGTGTGTTCAAGGAAACAGCCTCCGGGGCCTCCGCCAATCGCGCTGCCCGCAATCAGATCCTCGATCTCGCGCAGGCTCGGCAGATAGATGCCATCCTGGTCAGTGAGCTGTCCCGATGGGGGCGATCCACACAGGATCTGCTCGATACCCTCAATCGGCTCGCAGGCTGGAAAGTTTCGGTCGTGGCTATGAACGGCATGACCTTCGAGCTCGATACACCCCATGGGCGGATGATGGCCACCATGCTGGCAGGTATTGCCCAGTTCGAACGTGATCTTCTCAGCGAGCGCGTGAAATCCGGTCTCGCCGCCGCACGGGCTCGCGGCAAGAAGCTTGGGCGACAGCCAGGACAACGACCAAAGTCTGACAAGCTTGCCCCAAAGGTGCTTCAGGCCGTCCAAGAGGGAAGGTCATACCGATGGATCGCCAGAGACCTCGGCATCTCAAAAAACACCGTGCTCGAAATCATGAAACGCCAAAGGGAAAATCTTTAGCAGGGATCATCTTGCCCCCTACTGGATTCTACCCCTTGGCACACCTACTACCAGCGCCACAGCCGCTCCAGTGAATGGTGAAGGCGACGGTAGCCCCCGGAACGCGAAAAGACGGGCGGGCTGCACGCGACGCGGAGTGCACGCGACGCCGTGCATGAAGCGCGAGGCGCGATACGTGCTGCAATCGACACGGCACCACTTGCCCGAAGACGCGCTGCAGAGCGCGAAAGACACCGTGCAATGGACGCGGGACGCGTTGCAGGGAACGCGGGACGCGTTGCATTGAGCGCGTTGCGCGCTGCATTTTCCATAGGACGTCAAATCGTCCCTGTGGGCCTATTTTCTACATTGAGTACAAGCCCTTAATGCCTTCCCCGCTTGTGCTGGGAGAAGGCGGGCTTGTACGAAGTTGGCAAGAAATAGGAACGTATACTTCACATGCCGAGCAGCCGCCGATTGACCGATCAGGAGCGCCGACAGATCGCCCTGCAGCGCGCAAAGGGTGTGCCCGTGCGCGAACTGGCGGTCCGGTTCTCGGTTTCCCAGAAGACCATCTACAACGCTCTGAACCATGGTCGGGCGACGCGCTCGGCCAATGACAGCCGGACCTGTGTGCTGACAATGCGTGTCAGCGACCGCGACCTCCGGGGCTTCGATGCGGCGCTTTCACGTCGGGGCATTGCCCATCGGTCAGACGCCATGCGCCGGTTGATGCTCGCCGCCGATGACCTCTTGCGCCCGGATGAGATGATGACAGAGGAGCTGCGCGCGATGAGCGCCGCGCTCAACCGGGTGGGCAACAACGTGAACCAGGTGGCGCGGCGTCTGAACGAGGCCAAACTGAAGGGTGAGCGCCTTCCCTATACGGCGGCAAGCCATGCCGAGATCCGGGGCCTCGCGGGCCTCGTCTTCGACATGGCCGACCAGGTGCAGGAGCTCTTCCGCGCGCGGCGCCGCGCGCTCGACCTCGAGGTGACGGAGGCACTTCGGGGGCTTGCGACGAACGCAGGCCGGGATTGCTCAGTTTAAACGTGACCGGCTCAGCGAGAGAGTGAAATCCGGGCTCGCCGCTGCAAGAGCGCAGGGGAAGAAGCTCGATCGCCAGCCAGGCCAGCGCCCGAAATCCATCAAACTCGCGCCAAAGGTCGTCCAGGTGGCGGACGGTCGGTCAGACCGATGGACCGCACGCGATCTCGGCATCGGCAAAAACACCGTGCTCGAAATCATGAAACGGCAGCGACAGAATTCCTTGTGATACGATCCTGCCCCCTACCGGAATCTACCCCAGGTATCCTGCATCGGAAAAGCTGGAGATCATCCGCACCGTCGAAGCCTCACATCTGCCTGCCCGTCAGACGCTGGCCATGCTCGGCATTCCACGCACGACCTATTACCGCTGGTATGCCCGCTGGTCCGAGGGTGGGTTTGACGCGCTTGAGGACACGCCGTCCCATCCGGGGTCTGTGTGGAACCGCCTCCCGGATGAGACCCGGGCGGACATTATCGAGTTTGCACTCGAACATGAGGATCTGACGCCCCGTGAGCTGGCGGTGAAGTACACCGATGAGAAGCAGTATTTTGTCTCGGAATCGTCGGTTTACCGCATCCTGAAGGCGGAAGACCTGGTGACGGCACCGGCGCATATCGTGATGAAGGCTGCCAATGAGTTCCGGGATAAAACCACGCGCCCCAACGAGCTGTGGCAAACTGACTTCACCTATCTGAAGGTTTTGGGCTGGGGTTGGTTCTACCTGTCGACCATCCTCGATGATTACAGCCGCTACATCATCGCCTGGAAGCTTTGCACGGCGATGAAGGCCGAGGACGTGACCGACACGCTCGACCTCGCGCTGGAGGCCTCGGGATGTGACTGCGCAACCGTGGTCGCCAAGCCAAGACTTCTCAGCGACAACGGCGCCTCTTACATCGCGGGGGACTTGGCGGATTACCTCGACGAAAAGGGCATGGATCATGTCCGCGGCGCACCCTACCACCCACAGACCCAAGGCAAGATCGAACGGTGGCACCAGACCATGAAGAACCGTGTCCTGCTTGAGCATTACTTTCTGCCCGGTGATCTCGAGCGCCAGATCGGGGCCTTCGTCGAATACTACAACAACCAACGCTACCATGAGAGCCTTGGGAACCTGACGCCCGCTGACGTCTATTACGGGCGCGCAGAGCAGATCCTGAAACAGCGAGAGGAGATCAAACGAAAAACCATGCTCACCCGGCGCTTGCGCCACAAAACTGAAACCGCATAAAATCAATCAAGGATGAGCCAGAGCCTCCAAACGGAAAACCGCTCAGATGTCTCAAATTATCTGACGACGCACACGGCCGTGGCGGCGTAAAGCCGGCCATCGGTCGCGAGGCGTCGGAGCGTAGAGGGCAAAGAGAAGTTTGGCGCAACGGTCGTGAGACGGGGTCGGCAGAACCAGAGTGCAACAATGTGCCTGTGAGCACGCGGCTTTGATCTGGAGCTGATCCGCGAACACCATACGGGCCCGCGGCATGGAGATCAGTCGCATTTGAGGCCGGATACATGTCAGCACCCGACAACGCGCGAAATGTACTCACAAACCCTCTTGCGCAAGGGGCGGTTATACATGTTGGATAAGTTCAGAGCGACAACTTCGTCCGCAGTGCGGGCCTCAAGCTGGAAGGCGATGCTGTGCATTGCCACCAAGAACCGGTTTGGGGAAGCCGCGTTGCGGCGATGAACAATGAACGCACGGCAGGTGAGGGCCGAATTTCCGGTGCGGATTCTCTACACCTGCAAAATGCTGCGTCAGCTGGTCGCCACAGATCACTCGAACGGCCGGTTTTGAAGTTTGCGAGGCCGTTGAAGGGCTTTGGCCCTCGCACACCGGAACAGTGTGAATCGGCGTGCAAAATTGACCCACTTGGGTGGGTTATGAGCGAGTAAAATTGACCCACCTGTTTTCGTTAACATCCGCACAAAAGTGCGGAGGAAAGAGCAGGTGTTACTGATGGAAAGCGTGTTGAAGATCCGACGATGGGTATTGGTTGAGGGACGCAGCATCCGGTCTGTTGCGCGGGCGACGGGATTATCGCGGAACACGATCAAGAAGTATCTGAAGGATGAGAGCCCGCCGAGCTACCAGCGCCAGGCCCCGCCGGTTCGGCACAAACTGTGCAACGGGTTTGATCTTCGGCTTCAGGAGCTGTTCGATCAGGACCAGAAGCGACCACGCCGGGAGCGGCGGACGGCCCAGAAGCTCTATGAGCAGCTCGTGGTGGAAGGCTACACCGGTTCCTATTCGCCAGTTCAGCGATTTGTCCGCGATCTGAAGCGGGCCGGTGCCGGTTTGGGCGAAGCCTTTATCCCGCTGCATTTTGCGGCAGGCGATGCGCTGCAATTTGACTGGAGCGAAGAACGGGTTGTCCTGGGCGGTATCGAGCAGAAGGTGAAGGTTGCCCATTTCCGCCTGTGCCACAGCCGCAAGCCCTTTGTCGTGGCCTATCCCGGCGAAGCCCAGGAGATGGTGCTGGATGCCTTTGTGCAGGCGCTGTCTTTCTATGGCGGGGTTCCACGCCGGGTGATCATCGACAACCCCAAGACCATGGTGACCTACGTCTCGCGCTCGAAGGACCGGATATTCCATCCCCGGTTCCTGGCCTTGATGAAC
>NZ_CP043623.1 GCF_003008555.2 Pukyongiella litopenaei
GGAAACCACTTCATCCATACAGCAAGGCGTTGATCAGCGCCGTTCCGGTTCCTTCTCCGAAGCGGGAAAGAGAACGGTCGCGCATTATTCTCAAAGGGGACCTTCCCAGCCCTATGAACCCACCAACAGGCTGCAGCTTTCACTCGCGCTGTCCAATCGCTGTGAAACGATGCGCCGTCGAAGAACCACCGCTCGTCAAATATGGCCTAAATCACACCGCAGCTTGCTGGAGAATTTAGGTGGGGGCCGATTCTGGTAGGGATCAGGACCGTATCTCAAGAAACCACTGGGCGCATCCGCCTAGAATACGCAGATTCCCGATTATTCATTTGAAGTAGCATTCACCGTGCCACCGATCCCCACGACAACCCGTTACGGCTTCGGCTTGCATCGGATCATTGGGAACGGAGAAACCCCTGACTTTACCAGACTTAACAACACACCCCCTCACAGCCCAAGCCCATCGCTCCTGTCCCTGTGCCGGAACCTGTCCAGTTCGATCTCCGCCTCCCGTGTGCGCTGGTCCCTGATCTCATTTGCGCGGGCGTTGGCCGGTCCGGCGATATCGTCGAAGGTGCAGCCAAACCGTTCGGCGGCCTTCTCCACCTCCCCTACGAGCTGCCGCTGACGCTGCTTGGCGACATCCGGATTCGCGATCTCGCGGCTGTCCTGCCAGGCGACTACGACCTGCTCGATGAACTGGCCGCGCGCGGCCTCCAGCGCCGCCACCCGCTCTGCTTCGCGGGCTTGCGCCCGTTCCTCTTCCAACGCTCGTTGCCGCGCGGCCTCGCGATCTTGGTATGCCCGGGTGAAGCTGGCGGCGAAGTCCCTGGCCCCTGCCCCGGAAAACAGCGCCCGCGCCGCCTCGGTGGCCGCGCTCAGCCGGCCGGCCTCCGCCTCGCGGGCCTGCGCGTAGGCTTCCCGCGCCCGGCCCATGCGCTCCAGCAGGTCGGCCATGAGGCTGCGCTGCTGGCGCACCCCGTGCACCTGCCCCCCGCGCTCGGTGACGGGTTCGTACGCCACCCCGTCCCGTTCGGCCTCCCGCATCGCCTTGCGCTCCATGGCGCTGGCCGCCGGCCCCAGCTTGATCTCCGGATCGCGGTCCAGCGCCATGGCCGCGAGCTCGTCACCACGCGACAGCGCCGCCTCGCGCTGGTCTTCCAGCGAGCGGTGATCCACCCGCGCTTCCATCTCCGCCCGCTCAAGGGCCGCGTTCTGCATCTGCGCCCAAAGCCCGCGCATCTCCGCGATCTCGGCCCCGCCGGTTCTGGCCGCGTCGAGAATGCGCGTCTTGTCGGTCAGCCCCTCCGACCCCAGAACACGGGTGGTGGTCAGGACATGGGCATGATGGTTGCGCTGGTCACCGTCGCGATGCGGCGCGTGGATCGCCACGTCGGCGGCGATGCCGTAGCGGCTGACCAGCTCCTGGGCGAAGCCGCGCGCCAGCTCCGCACGCCCTTCGGCTGACAGCTCCGCCGGCAGGGCCAGCTCCCATTCCCGCGCCGTGACCGAATTCCTGCGGGTCTCGCGCGCCTCCGCCGCGTTCCACAGGCCGGCACGGTCCTGCGCCCAGCCCGGCGCATCCGCCGGCGCCAGGATGAAACTCTCCTCGATGCCCTGCTTGCGGGTATAGTCATGCACCCGGCCCTCCCGCGCACAGGACAACCGCTCTCCCGCCCGATACGCCGCCGCCGCAGTCGCGGTCCGCCCGGCGCTGCGCTTCACGGTCTTGACGCTGAGATGGTAGCTCGCCACGTGCGCCTACCCTCTCACCGGCGACCGGTTTTTGGCCCGTGACAAAAACCGGGACGTCAGCGCAGAATGGAGATGAGGCTGGTCTGTACGGAAAAGCGGCGGAACCGGCCTCATCCTCCTTCCTGTTGGGCGCAAGCCGGGGGCTCCGGAACATCGTGTTCCGGAGCCGTCGCCCACGCGCGCGACCGTCTTTTCCCCGGAGACCCGCGCCCCGCAACGCTGGGGCCGAAGGGGAAAAGACAGCCCGTCCGAGGCCATCCGCATGATGGTTGAGGCACGGGCCTGCCGATGCGGTCCACCAATCTCCCCAGCCTTGTGGGGGGCGGGAGATTGGCGGCACGCATCGGCGGTTTGCCTCGGGCAAACCCGGCAAGGAAGGACAGGCCCGCGACTGTCTTTCCGCGCAGCCCGCAAGCGCGGCACACCCGGCAATCCAGCCCCGGCCACGGGGCTTGAGGGCCGTTCAGGGTGCCGCGATGCGGGACGCGGTCCATCTGCGTAAGATGGCCCTGGAGAGTTTGAGAGGCCGGGAGGGCCTTTCATTCCGGCGCGTGGCGCGCCGGACGGAGTTCGCCATCGGCTGAGGCTGTGCCTCAAGGAGATCGCACGCAAATCTCGGAGCGAACGAAGTGACTGCAGAGTTTGCATAAGTGCGCCATTCAATCCTTTCGGCTTTCATGGTAAGCCCGCCTCATCGTAGCGTCCCGCCCTCTCCGAAGGAACCCCTCTTCATGGCCGAAACCGCCCTCGAAAAACTTGAACGCCAGTACGAACAGGCCAGGGCAAGACTGCAGGCCGCCCGCGCCAGGAAGGCCGCGAAGGAGCGCAAGCTCGATGCCAGGCGCAAGATCATCCTCGGCGGCGCCCTGATCGAAAGGGCCGGCCGGGATCCCGAGGCCGCACGGCTGATGAGGGCGCTGGTGACCGGCCTCTCCCGGGCGCAGGACCGCAAGGCGTTCGAGAACTGGACGCCCCCTGCCCCTGCCCCGGATCCGGGTGCCGCCGAAACAACCGGGGCGCCGGACAGCGAGGCAGATGTTCCGATTGCCAGGGACAAGGGCGGACCGGCGGAGAAACCGTCATGAGCCGGGAGACGGATTCCGAACCGGAAACCTGGGACAGCCTGCGCGATGTCTTTCACCGGGAGATTGCCGGCAATGGCGGCGACAGCGCCGCGGCCTTCATCGCGATCCTGGATGAGCTGGATGCCCGGATGGGGGTGGCCGATGATCGGATCGAACGCAATATCGAGATCGTCGATGCACTGATCGGCTGGCTGAAGCTCACCCAGGAGCAGTTGAAGGGCCTCCCGAACCAGGTACGCCGGAGTACGGCAGAGGGTGTAGCGCAGCTGGGAGCCACCACGGAGCGCGCGGCGACCGATGGCGCCCGCAACGGTGCCCGGGCCTCGGAACAGGGGCTGGAAGCGCTCAGGGCGGCTGTGAGCGCCGCGGAAGCCTCTCGGCGCAAACTGGCCCGCGTGGCCCTGATCGGGCTTCCTGTGGCTTTTGCAGGCGCGCTGCTGGCTGGTGTCTTGTTCGCCAGCTTTGCCATCCCCACCCTGCCCCGGAGCTGGCAATGGCCCTGCACGCTGATCGGATCTGAATTCCGAACCAGCGTGGACCCCGATAGCCCAACCACCTTCTGTGTCATCGTCAGGAAATGAGAAAGACGGCCAGGCGGGGGCGAGACAGCTGCTCACTCGTTTTTCTCAGCAAGAACACGCTGGAATACGCAGGCGGTGGGCGGTCTGGTCGGGCCGTGCTGCAGGACCGCTCGGTGTTAAATATGTGTTAGAATCTGTGTTACACAGCTCCAAAATCACATTTAACACAATTGAATCAGGTTTTTAGTCAGTCCGCTGGTAACTAAAAACACGAATCTTGGTAACTGAAATCCTGCTCCTGGTAACTAAAAACACGAATCTTGACACCGGTAACTAAAAACACGAATGTCGCTGCATGGTAACTGAAAACACGAATCTTGCACCGCTCTTACCGGACCGTCATCCGCAGCATGATCTCTTCATCTGCGATGTGGCCGACGCGGTCTTGAAGGACGTGATGCAGCACATGGAACATCCGTTCTACTCGCTGTCAAAAAAACCAGAGACCTCTGTGAAGCGCTACAAGAACGGCGAGCATTGGCTGGAGATTACGCCGAGCGTGAAGGGGCTCGCGACGATCTATGATAAGGATATCCTGATCTTCTGCATCAGCCAGCTGATGGCGGCTCTGAAGCGCGGCGAGCAGGTCTCTCCTCGCGTCCGAATCAATTCTCGTGAGCTCCTGATCTTCACGAACCGGGGCACGAGCGGCCGCGAATACCTTTCGCTGCTGGACGCGCTTGATCGTCTGGAAGGTACGAGAATCCGCACCAACATCGTCACCGGCGATGAGGAACAGATCGACGGGTTCGGCCTGATCGACGCTTCCTCGATCCGCCGAAAGCATGGAATGGACGGTCGCTTGCTCTGGTGCGAGGTCAAGCTCTCCGACTGGGTTTTCAACGCTATCCGGAACGAAGAAGTTCTGACGCTTCACCGCGACTACTTTCGCCTGCGCAAACCGGTTGAGCGACGGGTTTACGAACTGGCGCGAAAGCATTGCGGACAGCAGAAGACCTGGAAGATCACCTTGGCCAAACTCCTGCTCAAGAGCGGGTCGCAGAGCCCGGAGAAGCGGTTCCGGCAGATGATCAAGGAACTGGCGAAGCACGACCACCTGCCCGACTACGAAGTCGATTTCGACGAAGCGGCGGACATGGTCATCTTCACCAATCGCGGTTCGATGGCCCCTGCCCCGCTCGTGGAAGGCCGCGTTCCGCCGCTGAAGTCCGAGACATACGAGTATGCGCGTGAGGTCGCGCCGGGCTGGGATATCTACCACCTCGAACGCGAATGGCGGGACTGGATCATCGAGCCGCCACGGGATACCGATCGCGCCTTCATCGGTTTCTGCCGCAAATGGTTCGAGAAGCGCGGCAGGCCGTGAGATAGAAAACCGGTACAGGAAACAAATCCGGTGTGCGGTTTTAATCCGGTGTTGGAAAAGTAACCGGTGCAAGATATAAATCCGGTAACAACAAAAGTGGCAGGATCGAGCAATGCCCGTCATCGTCATGGCCAGTCCCAAGGGTGGGGTAGGGAAATCTACATGCGCCGTTCTTCTCGCCTCCGAGTTCGCTCGTATGGGAGCAGAGGTCACGGTTCTGGATTGCGACCCGAACAAATCCCTGACCAGGTGGGCGTCTCACGGCACACCGGAAGGCGTTACGCTCAAGGGTGATATCGGCCGATCGGAGATCGTCCCAACCATCCGCTCTGCCGATGGCGACGGAAGGATCGTCATCGTGGATTTGGAAGGGGTGGCATCGCAGCTCGTCAGCCGCGCAATCTCGCAGGCCGACCTGGTGATCGTTCCGATGCAGCCGACGGCACTCGACGCAGAAATCGGCTCCGAGGCGTTGGCGCTGGTGCGGGAGGAAGAAGAAGCGCTCGGCCGTTCGATCCGTCACGCGGTTGTCCTGACTAAGACCAGCGCAGCAGTGAAAAGCCGGGTCCAGAAAGAGCTGGAGCAGCAACTGAGCGGGGCACGGATCGACGTGATCGAGCCCTCCTTGGTCGCCCGTGCGGCGTTCTCCGAACTTTTCGCCTACGGCGGTGATCTGACCGCGATGATGAACGACCCCGACATGATGACGGGCGGTAAGGTCGATAAGGCCCTGCAGAACGCCCAGAGCTTCACGGAGGCTGTCTATGAACGGCTCAAATAGACTGGCGGGCCTGAAGGCGCGCCCGAAGGATACGACTGTCGAAGAGGTCCGGCGCGTAGATGAGGTTGGAGAGGCGAGGGGGTTTCTTGATCGGACCCCGCGCAAGAAGCCGGGTCGCAAACCGAGTCCGCGGACCTACCAATTGCATCCGAAGGTGTTTCCGAGGGTAGGGGAGGCCATTGCCTCCGAGGCTGAGCGGTTGGGCATTACCCAAGGCCAGCTTATCGAGCGAATGTGGGATTTCTACAAGACAGATTGAAACGACCAAACCAATTATCCATATCGACGGAAGAGCGCTTGCAAAAAACGCTAGCGTTCGTTATGTAACCTGATGAACAGCAAGCACCGCAAAACGTTGGCCGCTGTCTTCACAGACCCGGTGTCAGGAACAATCGAATGGTCGGCGGTCGAGCGTCTTCTCGTTGCCGCTGGCGCTCAAGTCATCGAAGGGCGCGGCTCGCGGGTGCGGTTCGAGAAGGATGGCGAGGTCGAGACGTTTCACCGTCCGCACCCTGCCAAGGAGGCCAAGCGCTATCAGGTGCGCGCCGCCCGCGCGTTTCTGGAACGGATCGGAGTAACGCCATGACCAACTCCATGACCTACAAGGGATACTCGGCTCGCATCGAATATGATGACGAGGATGGAATTTTCACAGGGCGCATCGCTGGCATCCGCGATGGCATTGGATTCCACGCGGACACGGTTGAAGGTTTGCGGGACGCATTTCACGAAGCGGTTGAAGACTATATCGAGACCTGCACAAAGGTCGGAAAGGAACCGCAGAAAGCCTTTTCCGGTCAGGTCATGTTTCGTGTCGATCCGGAGGTCCATCGCAAGGCGGCGCTCGCAGCCGAACTGTCAGGCAAAAGCCTGAACCAATGGGCCGAAGAGGTCTTGGATCGGGCAACAAGGTAAGATCCTGCAGAGCAAAACCGGTGTGGCGCAGCAATTGTTACGCTCGCTGCCAAACGGAAACAGGCCTGAAAAGGGGACACGATGCAAACCTTCGGCGCCGAACTGCTCCAATCCCTGGCGGAAGCCGTGGCCCATGCGAAAGGGCAGGGGCCTGCGACGATCCACCACCCGATCGATCCCCAACAGGTTCGCAAGAAAACCGCCCTGTCCCAGGAGCAGGTGGCACTGTTGATGGGCATGAGCCTGTCGGACTACCGTGAATGGGAACAGGATCCGCACAATATCAGCGGACCGGCGGCGATACTCCTGCGCGTGATCGAGAAGGATCCGGACGCCGTGCGGCGCGCCTTGGAGTGACCCGCAGGCCGGGCGGCGTTTTCCTTACCACAACCCGTCGAACCGGCTGGCGGCGGTACGCGTGTAATGCGCTGTGTGCCGGGGATCGCGGTGTCCGAGGTAATCCTGGATCAGCCGCAGGTCGTAGCCGCGATTGGCCAGCGCAAAGCCGCAGGAATGCCGCAGCATGTGCGGATGAACAGGACCGATCCCCGCACGTTTCGCGGCCGCGCCGATGATGTAGTTCACCGCCTGCCGGGTCAGTGGCTGCCGGCGTTCGGAAACGAACAGCCAGGGCAGGGCGTCATCGCGCGCGGCCAGCCAGCGACGCAGGGCGCGCAGCTCGTCCCCCGCGACCGGATGCTCGACGCTCAGCCCGTTCTTCAGCCGCGCGACCCAGAGCCGGGCCTGCGCGAGGTCGGCGTCGGCGCGGCGCAGGGCGATGGCCTCGGAGACGCGCAGCCCGTGCCGGAACATCATCAGGATCAGCAGATGGTCGCGGATTCCGTGCCGGCCCTTGCGGGCAGCGGCGAGCAGCCGGTCGATCTGCACCGGGCCGAGATAGTCGCGGCCGCGCTCATGGGCATCGGCCGCGTGGTCGTCGTCACTCTTGACAATTTGCCGCCTGAGCATGCCCGTCCTCCGTTCCGCGAAGCCCTGGAAACAAGCTACCTCGCGGAGCAGAGCGGCAACAACTCTTTACACGAGGCACATTTTGTAAAAGGTTTGGAACGTACCGTTTGCTGCGCCGGCAACCTAATGGGATGAACTGGGTAACGTCCCCCAGAGGGAGTTTAATTTCATCTGCGATGCTAATAATTTGAGTAGCGATCGAGTTATATGTCAACGCCTGGCCCATCCGATATTGCCCGTTGACGAGCGCTCTTCAAAGGTGGCGTTCCATTGGGAAATTGCTGACGACCCACAAAATTTGAGCCGGGGCTCCGCCGATGTTGCGAAATGCGTGAGGCAAGCGTCCATCGAAGGTAAAACTGTCTCCCTCCGTGAGACTGGCCTCTACGCCGTCGACACTCATCGAAATTGTCCCCTCCAGCACCAGACCGCCTTTTTCGGCAGGAGAGGTCAGGGGCGTTGGTCCTGAAGAACCATTCGGTGGCAGGTGGAGCAGCATCAATTCGAGCCTCTGCGCGGCGCCATCGGAAAGCAACTCCTTGGTTAGATAATCCAGTTCGCAGAACGGTCGCTTGCCCTTGCGTCGTACGAAAATCGGGTCCGGAACGCCTTCCGCCACGTCGTTCTCGCCTGGAAACAGAGAGCCTGCGGACGTGCCAAGGGCGACTTGGATCTTTGTCAACAGCTTAAGCGACGGGTTTGCCAGATCCCGTTCGACCTGACTAAGCATCCCCGCGGAAACGCCGGCGAGGCGTGACAGAGTCTGAATTGACAATTTTTTCTTTTGTCTCAGATGCTTAATTCGAGATCCAACACTAGCACTGGGATCTCCCGCATGTGGCACACTATCCTTATCCTCGGCATCATCATTTCTTGCCATTGTTTTTCCTCAGCTTCCTCAGGTCGATCTAAAGTGACCCAGAACGGCCTGACGTCTAAGCATCGACCGGCGGTCAAGAGCTTCATTATACTGAACTACCTTCCCACACAGTAATCCCAAAGCAAAGGAATTCCTTGACGTGACGCATCCCTCCGCCTTATGTTCAATATATCGAATGCTGTACGCGTTCAATGAACGATATATGAACTTCACAACGTGTTGCGGCACCTGTCGTCTCTCACGTTCAAAGGCTAGTCGAGGCTGGAGCCCGTGACACAATACATCTTTCGCCGCTTCGCCCAGTCCCTCATCGTCCTTCTCGGCGCATTGCTGATCTCCTTCGTCATTCTACGCATCGTGCCGGGAGATCCGGCGATGATGATGTTGTCCGACCTTGCGACGCCCGAAGAAATCGAACGCATGAGGTCGTCTCTGGGAGTCGACAAATCGATCTGGACCCAACTTGCCATTTTCGCGAAGCAGATCGCGACAGGCGACTTCGGTATGTCTTATCGCAACCAGGTTCCGGCGTTGGGACTCGTTCTGTCCTACCTGCCGGCAACATTTGAACTCGCAGGCGCTGCCCTTGTTTTGACCGTGACTATCTCGGTTCCACTGGGAGCCTATGCTGCAGTCCGCAAAGGCAGTTGGGTCGACAATATGCTCAGTGGTTTTGCCCTGGTTGGACAGTCGGTTCCTGTCTTCTGGCTTGGTATCATGCTCATCCTTGTGTTTTCGGTGCACTTTCGCTGGCTGCCCACCTCAGGTCGCGGCGATTTGAGCCATCTCGTTTTGCCAGCAATAACTCTAGCTGCCGCACAGGTCGCTTTGGTATCGCGCATCATGCGTTCGAGCATGTTGGAAGTGATGCGCCAGGATTACATCCGGACTGCCCGCGCCAAGGGACTTTCCGAATGGTCCGTTATTTTCGGGCACGCGCTGCGCAATGCATTTGCGCCCGTCGTGACCGTCTTGGGACTCCAGATCGGCACGTTGCTTGGCGGCGCTATCATTACTGAAACCGTCTTTGCATGGCCCGGCGCCGGCAACTTGTTGGTCAATTCCATCGGTGCGCGCGACTACCCGGTGGTGCAGGCGATGGTTGTCATCTCAGCACTGGTCTTTGTGATAACAAACCTGATCGTAGACATCATCTATGTCCTTCTCGATCCACGAGTAAGCTACGGTTGAGAGCAGGCGCATGACGTTCCTCAAGATCCTACACGCAAGACCGATGTTTGCTTTTGCTACCGTCGTCCTGACCGCATTGATTGTGACCGCATTGCTAGCTCCATGGCTGACGCAAGGCAGCGTCGAGGCGCAAAGTCTGTCTGCCCGCCTGAAACCGCCCGGATGGGTGGACGCCAGCGGCCACATGTATCTGGCAGGGACCGATCATTTAGGACGCGACGTATTGGCTCGTCTGATCTACGGATCCCGCCTCTCGCTCGCCGTCGGCACCTTGGCCGTCGCTTTCGGTGGGGCAGTCGGCCTCGTTCTCGGTTTGATCTCGGGTTACTACGGCGGGAAAGTAGACGCAGTCATCATGCGTTTCACCGATATGCAACTCGCGTTTCCCTTCATGCTGCTGGCTCTGGCCCTCGTGACGATTCTCGGTCCCAGTGTGATAAACGTGATCCTCGTTCTCGCCATAACGAGCTGGATTGTTTACGCTAAAGTCGTGCGTGGCGATGTATTACAGCTGCGAAACCGTGAATTCATCGAAGCCGCACGCGTTCTGGGAATTCCCGATAGGCGAATTATTTTCCGTCACATCCTGCCCAATATCTTCTCGTCCTTCCTCGTCGTTGCATCGTTTCAGGTCGCAGCGCTAATTATTGCGGAATCCTCGCTGAGTTTCCTGGGCCTCGGCGTACCGAGCAACATCCCCACATGGGGCACCATGCTAGCCGATGGGCGTGAATACGTGCGTGACGCTTGGTGGCTGTCAGTGTTTCCGGGCGTCGCCATCATGCTCGCGGCGCTCAGCTTCAACCTGCTTGGTGATGGTCTTCGCGACCTGCTCGATCCAACAATGCGCGCTTCTTCGCCGACACGGAAGCGCAGGATACGCTTCTTTTCCCCTCGAAACGGCCCACCGGCGACCCCTGATCCGCATACCGCGGTCAAGGAGATCGGCCCGCTGGGGAACGAATCTAACAGCTTGGAGATCAAGAATGTCGATCAAAGTCGGAAATGTTGAAGCAAAGGCAGGCAAGCTGGAGCGCGGCGAACTGCGCGTCGGCAGTATGGCGGATGGATCTCCAATCGAACTGCCCGTTTTCATCGCATGTGGCCGCAAGGACGGCCCGATCGTGTGGCTTGAGGGCTGTATTCACGGTGAGGAATACGGGGGTGCGGCCTCAATCATTCAATTCATGCGGAACCTTGATCTCAGCACGCTGAGTGGCACGATCATCGGTATTCCGGTTGCCAATCCGGCATCCTTCAACTTCCGCTCTCGGGTTTCGTCTATCGACGGCCAAAACTTGAACCGGATTTTTCCCGGCGATCTGGCGGGAAGCCACAGCGTTCAACTTGCGGCCGTCATCGGCGAGCATTTGGAGAAGCATGCCGATTTCTTGATCGACCTGCATAGTGGAGGCATTGGTGCCGAGGTTCCTTTCTACGTGATCTACAAGGACGACGGCACACAAAACGCAACAAGATCAAAAGATCTGGCGAAGCGCGTCGGTGTCGAGACGATCTGGCGGGTGCCGGAAGCTCAGGGCATGGGCGGAACGGTGACGGCTGAAGCGCTTCGTCACAACATCCCTTCAGTTACAGTAGAATGCGGCGGCGGAACTTTCACCCAAAAACATCTCGACGACTACCTCGTTTCTATAAACGGTTTCCTGCAGGCGACCGGGAATCTATCTGGCAACGCACCAGTGCGCGACGGTTACACGATCATCAGCGGCGGTAGTTTCATCCACAACCGTGAGGGCGGCCTATTCGTACCTGAGTGCAAGGTCGGCGATATTCTCCCCAAGGGCAGGATGATTGGCCGGCTTATCAATCTCCACGGCGAAACAGTCGAGGAGATCCCAAATCCCTATGAGGATTCCTATATTGCAGCACTGCGCTGCAACTACTTTCCGACCCATGCAGGAGAAATCTGCGCCGAAGCAATTCCGGTAGAGGCACGCGAAGGGCTTTGACAACCCCGGCGGCGTATTTGTCGACGCTGCCAAATTATAATGACCAATTCAGCCAAGGGAGAAGACGATGCAAATGAAACCTCTGCGAACGCTGACGCTCGCCAGTAGCTTGGTGCTCAGCACAGCTTTGATGGGTACCGCGCTGGTGGGATCGGCAATGCCGGCCCAAGCCTTCGAATTAACGGTCGCATCCGGGGCCGATCCCACTACGCTCGACCCCCGCAAGACCTGGGTTGCTCAGGGTTACACCATGAATGCCCATGTTTTTGAGCCCATCGCGTTCCGCACCGAAAAGGATGGCAATGTCGTACTGACCCCAGTGCTTGCCGAATCGTGGGAACAGATCAGCCCGACGGAACTTGAGGTCAAGCTTCGCGAAGATATCACGTTCCATAACGGCGAACCGTTCAACGCGGAAGCGGTTGCCTATACAATTAGCAGCATCCAGGCAGAGGATTTCGTCACCAATCTGAAGCTCTGGGTCCGAGATATCACCGAAGTCGAGGTGAAATCCGAGTATGTGTTGATATTGAGAACTACCAGCCCAACACGAGGCCTGGTCAATGTTCTCGCACAAGTGCCAATCGTCGCGCCCGAAGCTGCAAAATCCCCGGACTTCGAGAAGAACCCGATTGGGACCGGCCCCTATGAGATCGTGTCCTATGTTCCCAGCGGACAGGTCGTGCTCGAACGGAACCCGGATTACTGGGGTGAGCCTGGGAAAGCCGACAAGATCACCTTTCGGATTATGCCCGAAACCTCGACCCGGCTCGCTGCGCTTGAGTCCGGCGAGGCTCAAATCGCCGAAAACCTGCCGCCAGACAAACTTTCGTCACTGCGTGAAAACGAAGAAATCGACGTTGTCTTCACCCCGACCCTGCGCGTCGACTACATGGTATTGAATCATAACAACCGTCTGATTCAAAATAAAAAATTTCGAGAAGCACTTTCTCTGGCCATTGATCGCAAGGGGATTGTCGACAATCTGCTCGCCGGCACAACGAAGGTTGCCAACTCGATCTCTCCCCCAGGCACCATCGGCTATGATGCCAGCCTTCCCGCCTATGGCTACGACCCAGTGCGCGCAAGAGAACTACTCGAAGAGGTCGGCTACAACGGCGAAGTCATCAAAGTTGGCGGCCCGATCGGCCGTTACTCAATGGACAAGCAGGTAACCGAAGCCATCGGCGGCATGCTTCAGGCAGTCGGGATCAACGTTACCGTCGAGACGCTGGCTTTCTCGTCATACATCCCGAAGTACTACGAGCCGGCCTATGATCTTGCCTTCATCGGTCAGACCGACTTCACGGTCAGTCCGCACAAGCACTGGGGGGCCATCTTCTACTCGCCAACCGCCAGACATGGCTACGCAAACGACGAGATGGACAGGTTAATCGCCACAGCAACTGTCGAACTTGACGACGAGAAAGCGGCTGCATTGTTCCGTGAAGGCCAGGCACTGCAGAGAAAGGAATTCGGTGGAGCATTGCCTCTCTACTATGAGCCTCAACTGATTGGCATCAGTGCAAAATACGAAGGCTTCGTGCCGAGGCTGGATGAGTACATCATTGTCTCCGGCGTCCAACCCAAACCGTAGCGTAGCCCAGGCATGCAGGTGCTCAGCCCTGCATGACCTGAACAAACTTCACAACCCACTAAAATCGAGGAAAAAATGACCAAGTATGTTATCTGCGGCACCCTGATTGACGCGACCGGCGCAGAGCCTGCAAAAGGGAAGGCCATTGTCGTTGATGACGACAAGATCAAATCGATCATAGAGGCGAAAGAGGTGCCGTCAGGCGCTGAAGTTATCGATCTGTCTGACCGCACAGTCATGCCGGGCCTGATCGACAGCCACGAGCATCTGATTGTGGATATCGGTGACGAAGAGGCGCAGTGCTCCGAAACGGTTCCCTACCTCGCCATGAAAGCGATGTGGAACGCCAAAGCCATTCTCAGAGCAGGCATAACCACGATGCGGGATGTTGGTGAACGTTACTTCATCGATGTCGATGCAAAACGCTGTATTGAGGCCGGCCTGATTCAGGGTCCCCGCCTGCTAATTAGTGGTCACCCAATCATTCGTACTGGCGGCCACGCGCATTTTCTGGGTCGTGAGGCCGATGGCGTGGGTGACATGCGCAAAGCTGTTCGTGAGCAACTCAAGCGAGGCGTCGATCTTATCAAGATCATGGCCAGCGGGGGCATGTCGACCAAAGGATCACTCCCGGATTCCCAGGAGTTCTCGGACGAGGAGATTATCGCTTGTGTGGACGAGGCACGCCGAAACGGACGCAAGGTTGCAGCACACCTGCATGGCGGCCCGGCTCTGAAGGTCTGTATCGACGCAGGAGTGCATTCGGTTGAACATGGCATTCTCTACACCGAAGAGGACGTGAAGCTTGTCGCGGGATCCGACACTTGGCTGGTCTTCACAACGGGTGTTGGTCAGGCGGCAATGGAAAGCCCGAATGCACCGCCGCACTTCGTGGCAAAGGCGTCTGCCGCACAGGCCAAGAGCCTGAACGTCCGCAAGTGGGCAAAGCAGTACGGTGCGAAGATCGCCGTCGGAACGGATACCTACCACGGACGTATGGACGTGGAGGCCAAGGCGCTGGTCGAAGCCGGTTGGACGCCAATGGAAGCCATTCAGATCTGCACGATTAAGGGTGCCGAACTCTGTGGCTTGGAAGATAAGGTGGGGACTTTGGAAACGGGTAAGCTGGCGGATATCATCGCCCTTGATGGTGATCCAATCGCCGATCTC
Organism: Pukyongiella litopenaei; assembly: GCF_003008555.2. Taxonomy (NCBI): domain Bacteria; kingdom Pseudomonadati; phylum Pseudomonadota; class Alphaproteobacteria; order Rhodobacterales; family Paracoccaceae; genus Pukyongiella; species Pukyongiella litopenaei. The sequence continues at coordinate 14,222 of NZ_CP043623.1, forward strand.
GGAAATCTTCGAAATGTCACCTTCGTGATGAAGGGCGGTAAGATTGAATTCGACGAGATCGCATGATGGATGATCAATCAGAAACCACCTTTGAGATCGGCACCGCGCGTGCCGATCCGGGTGAAACATCTACCGGCGATCTAAACGTAGCGGTCGGTATGGATTCCCGCACGGTCACGATCCCGATTTGTATCGTGAACGGCGCCCGACCAGGGCCGGTGGTTTTGGTCGAGGGTGGCTTGCACGGCATCGAAATTGGGACCGTCGAAGTTTGCCGCCAACTCAAGGACAAGGTTGATCCGACCGATATGGCAGGGACGCTAGTTCTTGCACCCCAGGTCAATCCATGGGCGTTTCTCGCATCAAGCCGGTTCACCCCACAGGACTCGTTGGACATGAACCGGGTGTTTCCCGGTGCTCCGGGCGGTTCCCTGACGCACCAAGTGGCCCGCGTCGTCTCGCGCGAGTTGCTGGACCGCGCCGATGTCGTGATAGACTGCCATTCGTGCAACCCGCCCTCCCTGCTGTTCACAATTATTGGCGAGGAGGGGGATGCCGAGACACGCCGTCAATCCATTGAGATCGCCAAAGCGTTCGGCTATCCTGTAGTTCTCGCGAATACGGCCTATTCCGGAACGTTGTCCGGATATTGCCTGGAGCAGGGCAAGCCGACGATCACCCCGGAGTTTCTGTTCTCGCGTCGTTTTGATGACACGTCGATCCAGACAGGTGTCACCGGCGTACTGAACGTGCTTAGGCACCTAGGCATGTTGGATGGCGATGTCCAGCCCATTAAGGTAGAAGGCGGCTTCGATGAAGTCCGCACCTATCGGTCAATAGCGGCAACCAGCGGTGGCTTCTGCTTTTTCGAGCAGGAATGTGGCGCGGTCGTTTCGCGCGGCGACACGTTGGCGGTACTGTGCGACTATTGGGGATGCGAAACAGAGCGCATCACTGCACCCGAGGACGGCATCGTAATCGCATTTCCGCTCCAAGGTAATCAGGCGGCGGGATCTGGTGACAAGATTGCCTATCTTGCATATCGGGTGGAGTGACCGATGTCGCACCTTCTTGAAGTCCGGAACCTGCAAACGCATTTCCATACGCCCGGAGGCGGTCTCGTAAGGGCCGTCAACGGCGTGTCTTTCTGCCTCGACCGGGGCGAAACGCTTGGGATTGTGGGGGAGTCGGGTTCGGGAAAATCAGTCACTTCTCTGTCGATCATGCGCCTGCTGCCGAGGCCTGCAGGCTTCATCGCGGGCGGTGAAATCAAACTCGAAGGCCGGGATCTACTAGCCATGAGCGAGCGAGAGATGCGTCGGGTGCGTAGCAAAGATATCGCAATGATTTTTCAGGACCCGATGACGTCGCTCAATCCGGTGGTTCCAGTCGGCCGCCAGATCACCGAATCGCTCAAACTTCACATGGATATGAACAGTCGACAAGCTCACAATCACGCGATCGAGTTGATGGAGATGGTCGGCATTCCCGAGCCGCACCGGCGCATCGACGAATATCCACACCAGTTTTCAGGAGGAATGCGACAACGCGTGATGATTGCGATCGCACTGACCTGCAATCCACGGGTGTTGATCGCAGACGAACCCACAACCGCGCTGGACGTTACTATCCAGGCGCAGATCCTCGAACTGATAAAACGCCTCCAGCAAGAACTGGACATGGCAGTCATAATAATAACTCACGATCTTGGTGTCGTTGCGGGCGTCGCGGACCGGGTCAACGTCATGTATGGTGGCCGGATGGTCGAGAGTGGACCGACCGACGAGATCTTTGAACGGCCGCGCATGCCCTATACGATCGGCTTACTGCGTTCAGTGCCGCGCGTTGACGATGACCGAAAGCAACGACTCGTGCCGATCCGTGGGACGCCACCAGACATGGACAAGCCGATTCCAGGTTGCGCATTTGCGCCGCGCTGCGACTTCTCAAAACCAGTCTGCCGCGAGGAGGCCCCAGCGCTGCGGTGCGTTGCGCCTAGCCACAAGACCGCCTGCCATTTCGACGTTTCACTCGACTCGCCTACAGAAAACGTGACTCGCGAAGTCGGGTAGGTGGAAATCAGAACAATCTAACAGGAGAGGTTTCATGCAGCCGCTTGTACAAGTCAGCAACCTCAAGATGCATTTTCCCGTGCGCAGGGGCATCGTTGTCAAGCGCCAGGTAGGATCGGTAAAGGCTGTTGACGGCATCAGTTTCGATATCGACGAAGGCGAAACCCTAGGTCTTGTCGGCGAATCAGGCTGCGGAAAGTCGACAGCGGCCCGCGCGATTCTCCAAGTCTATAGCCCAACGGCCGGCTCCGTTCGCTTTCGCAGCAAAGATCTTGTCGGTCTTGGAAAAAAACAGATGGCGCCTTATCGGCGCAAATTGCAGATGGT